>JBGPRA010000094.1:0-8651 GCA_041489375.1 Bathyarchaeia archaeon
AGCCTTATCCGAATTGATCAAGAAGCCCGTCACACTCCTTCACCGAGGAGACCTCGAAGATAGGAGCAGCCAAATAGTGGAAGAGGCAAACGCGAAGAAGGTCGGCATCCTCGTTGGAGGCGACTGCCTAAGCGCAACCACCCACATAAGCATCGTTCTCGAAGCCAAGAAGAAAGCCGTCGAGACGAGGATCATCCACGGCTCAAGCATATTCAGCGCCATCGCTGAGACGGGTCTCAGCATCTACAAATTCGGGAAGACCGTAACTATGCCATTTCCAGATAAGGGATCTCCCAACACGATCCTCAGAGGCATTGAGGAAAACCTCTCTAACGGGCTTCATACACTCGTTCTCCTCGACCTCGACAACGAGAAGAATACTTACATGACAGCCCAATACGCGGTTCAAGGCCTGATAGACGCAGGTTTGAGCCCCGACACACTCATCGTCGCGGTCGCGCGCCTCGGGCAGCCTGACTCAATTATCAGGGCTGGGAAAGCCCAAGAGGTTGCATCACTCGACCTTGGCGAATCCCCGCATAGCCTCGTTATCCCTGGCACGCTCCACTTCCTTGAGGAGGACGCACTCAAAGCCCTTGCTAGCTGCCCACTTGAGACACTTAAGGGCAGGACTGTGAAACCGGAACTCGATAGACTCATAGAGAAATATACATCGGGATGCAAGCGTGTCAGAGAAGAGATGAAGCTCAAACAACTACCTGCACAGCTCACCGAGACAAAGGTACTTGAGCTCCTCGACCATGCAGACCACTACATCGCCGATGCAGAATACTACAAAGCAGACAAGAAACCCACCGCCCTAACTAGCATAGCTTACGCTGAGGGAATCCTAGATGCCTTAAAGTTATTAGGCGTAGCCGACTTCGAATGGTGAACAAGCATGAAGGTACTCGCCTCAGGCGTATTCGACCTCCTACACTATGGCCACATACGTTTCCTCGAGGAGGCGAAGAAGCTTGGGGGTTCAAATGCTAAACTCGTGGTAATTGTGGCCAGCGACGAAACCGTCACACGCGCAAAGAAGCGCCCCCCCGTAATACCAGAGGACCAACGCCGCGCCGTCGTAGAGTCACTTAAAGTCGTCGACGAAGCCATTCTCGGATACAAGGACATGGACCTAGACAAGGTGATGAAGACCATAAGGCCCGACATAGTAGCCGTTGGCCACGACCAGCATGAGATCGAGTTGGAGGTCAACCGCCTCATCAAAGAGAAAGGCTACAGGATCCACGTAGAGCAAGTAGGGCGCTTTGGCCCCGAGGACCTCAATAGTAGCAGTAAGATTAAGAGAAGAATCGCCGAGGGCTCAAAAAAGAAACCTTGACAGAGTCCCCGTCACTTAATCCAAAGTGTCGCCTAAGATAGACCTGACTCACTATCTCCATCGTCGATAGGTCGTGTAGCGTTCTATCAGCCACAATGAGAGCACCCTTTATCTCGTCATTAATCAATAGGGGGTAACATTTGCACGCGCCGAAGCTTCTCTCACCGTCCTTAAAGCTCTCAAGGATCGCGGATGGATATTTCTCCAATCTCCTCCTCTTGTCAAAGTCCTCGGGTTTGATCCGTACATTCAGCGTCCCCGGGAAGGGGTCGATACCTAACTTCTCCTTGATCTGAACCCTATAACCCTCCCTGCTAATGTAATAGGCCCCCTCAAAGAGGCCTGAGACCACCGTGCCTTCAAATACGAAGACCTCAGAACCCGCCCCCTCCAGATGAGTTTTCAGCTCCTGGAGCACCTCATTCAGGGTCGACATCCCCCTCTCAGTAATTGTGATGAAGCTACCATCGAGATCAATCCTGCGTTGTATGAGTCCCATTTCGTTGAGGAGCTGAAGATGTCTCGACGCAGACTGCTGGGAACCACCGAGCGCGTGGCTTAGCTCGGTAGTCGAAACCTTGACGGGGGCCTTCCCACCGCCAAGGGTTAGGAGGCTATATAATGTAAACCACAGATGGGGCCTAATTTCCTTATCCATAGGAGTCACCAAATTTGGTAGATGATCCATATTTATACCTATTTCTTGGTAACTTGGATTGCGTATCGCTACAGCCTGTTGTAACAGAGGTCTGAGAGACCTATGAGTGTCTCAGAGTTTTCTTTTCACCCTTAACCCTTTGAAGAAGGTGAGTCTATGCCTGTAAATAAGTAAATTAACTTCACAACTGCATCAATTGATCCTCAATAGCCTCATCCTGAGTTCCACCCGATACACAACCGTGAACCCGAATCTCACGTGTTACTCAGTTCATGGTGCAGGGACTTTTGGCAACTCACCGGTCTTCGCCAAGGAGTAAAAGATGTTCAAAGATGGACTCGGAATAATTCCGGTAACCTCGTTATTCTCCACATGCCCAGATACCGTTTCAATCACCTGAGAAATCGCCGGCATCAGCTTGCTGAAGTTGAAATAGGTCCCAATATCACCCTTCGCACCCCGGAAAAAGAATGCCGTCTCTTTCCCCATCGGCACAACCGTGCATCTTCCCCCAAGGTCGCTGCAAGATATGTTGAGATCAGCTTTATACGTCAAATGGACCGACGATGCAAGAAGCAGATTGTTATATAATGTATTCTGGGCTTCAGTTAACTTGTTAAGCCCGGCCAACAATGGGCTTTCCATCATCGACTGTAGAACCAGTTTAGGTTCCCCAAGTGTGGTGTTTGTGAAGGGTACGAAGAGTCTCTCACTGGCTTTAAGGAAACCCTTACTCACTTCACGGTGTACAAGCGTATAGGGAATTGTTCCGGGGATTATTGCGACGATTGCTGACACGCTTGGGTATACTTTTCTCATTGTAACCATCGCGCCATGCGGAGTTCCAACGTATACTTGTAGAGTTTGAATGATACTTAGGGTTTGAGAAGTTGTTTCTTTTAATTTAGCCATGATGAAGCTGGGTGTAAAGAGGGTTGGGTATCCGGATAACTTGAATGTCATGTCAGCAAATCCAAATTTACCCAATTCTTTTCGGATTTCTTTCTGGAAGTCCTCATAAAACTGGTCAGTCATCTTTATAATTTCCGCTTCGCCCTTGTCCTCCTTCTTTTCTTTTCCTCCTTTAAACAACCAACTCATCCGTACGTCTCACCTTGTTTAACTATCTACAGAAGCTTGATAATAATATCGCGTCCATTCTGGTTCTATGGTCAGGAACACGCGTAATTAATCATAAATAAATTATAAAAGGACATTAACAGTATCTATTCTATACAGAGAGCAGATGCCTTAATGGCTAGAAAAAAGGCTATGCCAAACTCCACATGTATATTTGTCAGCTTCACGTCGACCGCGCACGCTTGGCTAGTTAGCATTTACCTCTAGAGTAGCTATCTGGGAGTGCTTGTGTCATAGGGGTGTGGGAAGAAGAACTAACCCTTAATTGACAATCACATTCGCTACGCGGCAACAAGTACTGGCAAAGACCCAAGTCTCAGTAACTTAGTAGCTTTGAAACCTCCCTTGTTGGCCTAAACCAGTAATAGGTCTTCTTGTAAAAGTCAGAGAAGGCCCTCCTCTGCGACGGGTTTAACTCCACCTCTTCGCCAGCCAGATCGAGTAATGAGTACTCGCTCACGGTTTCCTCTAGGTGTAGAGTCCTCGCCTCTAAGCCAACGATCCCAATGGGTATCGATCCGCGTTTAGTTTCTGCGTCTACTGGGATCCCCTCCCAGGCTTCGGTGCCTGAGACCGCTTCGACATCAGCTATGGCGTATTCAAGCCTAGTATAGTTGCCGGGTCCAATCTGTCTATATCCTCGAGATGGGGGCGCATATTCCCAGAGAACTATATTCCCGTCCTCGTCGAGTATCAAGGCTTCCCAGTGCTGATTCTTGAATCGGTAATATCTTTGGATCACATCGGAGGCTCCGAGCTTCTTAAGGCCCCGAACAGCGGCGAGGAATACACCGCCACTGTGGTTGCGTATCAGTTTGGAGAGTGCGACTACGGCTTCCGTGCCTTCAATCTCGCCGAGAGCCTCCGTTGCGGCTACTTGAACATACACAACTCTACTAGGCAACAATATGCTGTGATCTTTAGGGTCGTTAGCTGCATTGAATAGGTGTGGAATGGCTCGGGCGTCTCGTAGGTTTCCGAGTCTAACGGCGGCGGTGTACCTCTCCTGGTCGCTCTTGTCATTCAGAAGAACGTTGATTAAGCCCTCCACGTTGGGTTTCTCTGCTTCTTTTTTTGGTTGTTTTTTAAAAATCCCAAAGTTTATGGGGCTCATGCCATTCCCCCGAATAAAAGGTTCATTGATTTATTGTAGAATGTTTCTTTTTTTAGGTGCTCGTGCAAGTATGAATCCCTCCTCTAGAGGAGTCTACCGAGAGTCAGCGCAGCGAATGATTGCACATGAATGTCCTTGTCCTCAAGCATTTCAACTAATTTAACGAGCGCGAGTTCCTTTATGGGTCCAGGATACTTTTCAGCGAATTCATATAGGGCGTATGCTGCGTCTCTTCGAATATTGGCCTCCTTGTCTCCTAACAACTCGTAGACTCTTGGAATACTGTCTTTCACGTCGTCTGGGCATGAAACAGCGATGTTCTTCACAGCCATCAAGGCGCGGTCCCTTATTCTAGGCTCCTTATCACCGAGAAGTTCAGCGATCTGTGGGACGAGTGCCTTGTCGATGCTAGGCTCATAGAATCTGGAGACGTGATGAAAGGCGGTCGCGGCTCCTCGGCGGGCATCCGAGTTTTCTTCAGGGGTTGCATCCGCAAGGGCACCGGCAACGTCTGAGACTAGATCCGACGTGACGAGTGAGATGAGCTTCAAGCCGATGGCTGCGATCCCCCTTATAGTGGGGTGTTTATCCTTCAGCATCTCAGAGAGGCTTGGCAGAATGTTCTTGACGAGCTCGGGGGAGGATAACGAGATGTATCTTAGACTCACGGTGGCGGCGCCGCGAACCAGAGGCTCATCATCCTGCAGTCTCTCTAATAGTAATTGGGACACTCTCTCCGCAATGATTTTTGATTTTGCCCCTATTCTCCCCAACGCCAAGGTCGCGAACCAGCGAACGTCGGGTTCATCGTCTAAACGCTCCATAAGCTTTGGGAGGATCCCAGTAACGACGCTGGGGCTTCTAAGTCCGAGTTCTCCGATCACATAGGTCGAGAAGGCTCGTGTGAAGACTTCTTCACCCTGTAGCAGATTCTCCATGTGGCCTCCTACAAGTTGTCCGAGTTCTGGTGTGTTAACGGATATGCGGGCTAAGATGACTGCGGTATCCCAGCAGATGGAGAACGTCTCCTGGCTGGCGCCTTTCAAGATCTCCACGAGCTGAGGCACACAATCCTTGACAAGCTGAGGGCTTCTGGAGCTGATGCGCTCCAATGCGATTGTGATCTCCTTCTGTTCACCAAGCAACGGTGCGAGATCTGATAACTGACCCTCGACGAGCCTGGGGGACTCGATCCCAATGTTACCCACAGCGAACGCCCTGGGATACACGTAGAGGGAGAGTTCCTTCTCCTTTAGCAGAGCGAGGATTCTAGGCATCGATTTCTGTAACGCTTCGGGGTGCTCAGACGCGACTCGCCCCAAGAGTCCAGCCGCGTAGTATTGCATCCGGAGGTCCTTATGCATGAAGAACTCAACAAGCTGCCCGATGAGATCCTCACGTAGATCTCTCGAAGACGATATAGTGGCTGATACCGCGAAGGCCGCCGAAGAGCGGACCCGTACATCTCCATCCTTTATGAGTATCGGGAATATCTGAGGAGACTTGGATCCGGCCTCAACAATGGAGGGTATCGAGGAGAGGCGCTTTCTCACATCTCCCTCCCTTAAAGGCCCTCGTAGCTCTTTGACTATCTCGTCCTCTGGTCTTTTCCTTCCAAAGAACAAACTTAGCCCGGTTAAAGGTTTTTTATAGAATGCTAATAACTATTTCGTTCTCGCGTTGGTATCTAAGGTAACTCGTCTTCCTCCTAATTCCGAGGAGGATGATGGCTAGGGCGACGCCGAATATTAGAGAGACCCAAGGGATTGGAATTTGGCTGAGCGGTGATGTGGCCTCGGCGTTGAAGGAAACCGTCTCACTCGACGCCGCCTCCACCGACTCACTCTCTTTCAGGGAGGCCCTCACTTTCCACGAGCCTCCGGCATCCGTCTTCAGCTTGTCGAGGAAGGCGCCGTTTTCACTCGTTGTGACTGTCCTAGTCGTCTCCTTTCCATCCGGTCTCGTATAGGTGAGCGTGACTTCCTGCCCAGGCATCGGAGCCTCATAACCGTTGACCGTGATGTACGTTGTCCCAGTGGCGTTGAAGGTATCCCCTTTACCCTTAACCGCGAGTTTGACAGAGGTAACGTACTTCGTCTGAGGAGGCTTCACCACTAGGCTGAAGTCGAGCTGGTAGGTGTAGGTGAACGTGCCGGTATAGATGGGGCTTCCGCTCCAGCCCCACTCCGTCCTGATCTTGTAGGTACCAGGCTTAGCCCAGGGCATCACCATTAATGTGGAGCCGATGTAGCTGTCTCCGCCGAAAACCTGCGTGAAGCCGCCATAATACGTAACGAATGATGGGATGTCGATGACGTTGTACTTGTAGTAGAAGCTTCCGCCCTTAATCGTCTTAAGGAACCGCCTCTCCCCGACATCCATGACCACGTCGTTGACGGGTTGATACACCTGACCCTCGACCTTCTCCTCCACAAGCTGCCCAGCGAACATCGTCGTAGAGTTGGAGGGTTTGAGGTCGGCTGACCCCGCGAATGTCGCGTTTGCCTGCCATGTTCCGATCTGGTCAATGGTGACGTAGTCTGAGTACTCGCCTTCAGCGTTCGTATAGACAGTTCTCGTGAACTTTTCACCATTCGGCTTCTTGTACTTGAGCGATACCTCGGCGGAGGGCGTGTTGGGGGTGATGGATCCGTAGATCTTTATGCTCTTGCCTATTAGCGTAGTACCTGGAACTGCGTAACAACCAAGCTTGCTCGGCAGCACGGAGGGCTTCTTAACCACCTCTGTCCCCGGCGGGTTATCGAGGATATAGATCCGCCCCTGCCCCGGTGAGATGAGGCTCCTCGCGGCTGCTGCGACCCGCTTACCGTCCGCCGATATGGCTGTATCCTCTATGTTTAGCATTTCAACAGCCGGGTAGTGCCAAACCGCCTTTCCTAACGCGTCCAAGAGCGTGATGCCGTCGAGGGCTGAGGCGATGTACTTTCCGTCGCCGGAGATCGAGACGCCGCTTGAACCCCATGTCTCTCTGTCGCCTCCCCAGAGGAGGTTTCCGTTGTTGTCGAGGAGGCTTAGGGAATATGCCTCCACAGCGACAAAGCCGCCGGATGAGACTGCCACTGCTCCGACTGAAGAGTCCAGGGGGTGGCTCCAGAGCTGCTTGCACTGCCTCGTCATGAGTATGACATCCTTGGAGGATCCGACGGCGATGTAGGCAGCATCTGATGAGACACCTAAGTACACTTTAGATGGCCAGGTCGTGGACTGGGAGAGCGTGGCTCCGCCCCGATCCATGACTAGGATGAAGTAATTAGATGACGAGTCGGAGACCGCCGCCACTATGTATGCACCGTTATCTGAGACGACTGCGTCTGAGATGTCTGTGAAGGTCTTCTTCCACACCTGCGTACCGTCCAAGCCGAATAGGTAAAATTCCTCCCCCGCTGCCACGATGACTGCGTGATCTCCCCCCGAGATCGAGACCGCGTCGACCCATGACTTGAAGCTCTTAGTCCAGATAAGCTCGCCTTCCGAGCTGAGGAGGTAGACGCTGCGTGATTCGACGACCGCCGCTATATAGAGGCCATCAGGCGAGATAGCTATCTGATCCACCATCTCGACCTCGATGACGTACTCAACAATCTTTCCACTCGCTAAGGGAAGACCCATGGACGACGCGATGATTAGGAGGGCTAAACTCAAGACTAGACCGTCTCTGGTGCACGCGTCGAGGGGTTTCACGAATGAAAGTTGAGTTTCAAGCATTTATATTGATATACTTTAAATTGCTATTTAATAGCGCACATGAACCATATGATTCGCGCGCGCTATTTTAGCTAAATCGCGCGCGCACGAGAGTGCGAAGGTGCCAATGAGGACCGTCATGGCGAAGATCATCCTCGCTCTCTGGCGTCAAGGCGTCTCCTCCTCCTTGATCTCGCGGAGCATTTGCTTGCCTCGCTGCGTGAGGACGCTGTATCTGCCACGGCGTTGATAGGTTATCAGATCCGCCTGCGCCAATTTTCCGCGAATCGCGGGAGGAATCTGCATGATCTGATCTAAACGAATAAGATTGAGGTAAATTCGTAACAGGTTCTTATTTGACTCATACTCAAGGTCGATGCCCAGCTCAGCAGCGCGTGAAACCTCTCGGCTGGCCTTCACTGAGCCCATCTCCGGGATGCGATACCTCCTAGGAGCAAGCTACTATTTTTCGATCCGTGGGGAATGGTCTCCCCTGAGAAGCATCCGTGAAACCCTAATTCCCCATAACTACATAAATGAATAAAGATGCATTTAATCCATCCTACCCAGAAATTACTTTCGCGCGCGCGGCGAAATCGAGCGGGCAAAAGAGTACGCGAGAAAGCTCGTTATTGAATTAAAGAAGTAAGAATTGTCAAGCTCCCCATCTACAAGAATGACAGGTAAAC
>JBGPRA010000095.1:0-8472 GCA_041489375.1 Bathyarchaeia archaeon
GTCCGCGGTCTCGTCTGCAATGGCAAAATACTTCTTGCCAGCAAAGAGTGTAAATTTCCCTCCGCAGTGAACGAATCCATGGTAAGGATCGAGATCTAAAGTCTTCGTTTTCTTATGCATCTCACCCATCATCTCGATGAGCTTACCGACGGTCGCACAGTATTTCGCCATCTCCTCAGCATTAGCCTTCGCCATCTTTCCCATATGGCCTTTGCACTCTCCCGCTGGCGTGAATTCACCGGCAGCTACTACTCCATCGATCTTCAGAAACTTCTCAATTATTGACAATTTCTAACCAATGATCAACATTGGAACTGTTGAATAAAAATCTGTGTGCACAATTCCTTTTGAGTATATTCAATGAGAAAAAAGTTGGTTTTACATTTGTTTTTAGATTTCTTTGGTCATCTTAATCATCAGTTCTGGAGAGAACGCTCTGAATGTCTCTATTCTCAACAGTCCTCTACTACCCCAACTCAGAACCGCCTTAGCCATCGCCTCTTCGTCAGGAGCTTCCATTAAAGCAATAACGTTGTAACGCCCTAGTGTAAAAACCAAATTAGATATTTTTACTCCGAAGGATTCGAAGACACTTCTGCTCTCCTTTATTGATGCTTGTAGATCTTTAATGGTCTCGATCCTTTTCTGAGTAAATTTTCCGAGCATAACAAATTGAATCATTTTAATTCCCCAACTTGGACGTGCACGAACCTAGTTTTTACTGTTTAATTAACTGTGATGAAAACGCCACGGCCCTTAGCGAGTCTCTCACAGGCGAGAAGTCCTCAGACATCTTAGCCAGCTTCTCAAGCTGCTCCCTAGGCGCCTGACTCTTTACATAATATTTTGCCCTGATAGCTTGAAACCCTGGTCTGACATTTCCAGGCTCAGGCAATAACATCATGCCCTGTAAGTCAATATCACCCTCCAGTTCAAGAACTAATGAATCTACAGAGATGCCCATTACTGCGCCATACATGGCGAAGCCGTTAGATATGCAATGACCGAGAGCCGCCAAAAGCACTTCTACCGATGCAGCTCCCTTATTTGTGCCTAAGAGTTCGGGCGGATGGTCTCCTACAACAATGAAGGGATGATGTCTGCTTGTTTCGTTTTTAACTCCTCCCAAAACGAAATCCTTTATCGAGGCTTCATTGTTGAAGCCGCTCTTCCACGTAGTTTTAGCGAATAGTTTACCCTGCGCCATTTGAGGCTGCTTCTTGATCGCATCTGTCATACCCTGAATTTGTGGTACTGATATTCCATTGACAAATCCCTTTTCCAATTTTTCACCCTATATAGGTGTTTGGAATCGTAATTAATAAACAAGTATCGCAATAAGTCTAATTGGAATATTTACTCACTTAATACACTCGCGCGCGAAAAAGGGCCGTATCAGGCTCTTTATTTTGACATCGTTTATAGAGAGGTATGGTTCGGGTGCCTTTGATTGGTATGTACATGATGGGTTGGGGTGGTGGCTGGATGATAGGGGCGGGCATAATCGGGTTTGTCTTCGTATGCTTCTTGGTAATGATGGTGCTCAGGTTCACCTACTGGAGTCCTTGGAACCATCGGATGGGCTGTGGAACGGGTAGGATGAGTGGGATGGGCGTGTCAATGGATGCTGAGGAGATTCTTAGGCAGAGGTATGCTCGGGGAGAAGTGACGAAGGAGCAGTACGACCAGATGCTCCGAGACCTTCGATATGGAAGAAATTAACACGATTTGAAAGGCCCTTTTGTTATAGGATCAGTTCTCATAGCTTATCTAAGATTAGGGATTCTAGAAAGAAGCTATTCTATCACTCTCTTTAATCCACTTAGCCAATATCATCATGGTGCCCCTCTTGGTCCCCACAATCAGCTCTGCATCCGATATGCCACGCGCCTTGAGGCATGTTCCACAGCACTGAAATTCAACTCCCTTAGCAACGAGATCAGTTATCATCTTCTCTGTGTTGTAGTAACCCTCGGGTGTGATTTGCCCCTTCTTAGCAGCGGCGACGGAGTCTCCCATGAGGAAGACGTTGACCTTCATACCGATCTCGGTGGTTGCTGAAGCGCCTGTTAGTCTGAAGGCGTTCCAAGTCTTCTCTGTTCCGTAGGGTGCTTCATTTGCGATGATCGTTATGCGCGCGTGCTAGAGGGAGTGGGTTAGGAAATCTGTCCTTCCACCGTCAACAGCCAGGATCTGACCCGTGACGAAGCTTGCCTCGTCAGATGACAGAAAAAGGACCCCGTTGGCGATGTCTTCTGGCTCTCCCTCGCGCCTCAACATGGTGTGCTCCTCAAAGTATTGACTGCGTTCCCTGACCTCGCTGGGACTTCGCCCCTGAACGGTCATGTCGGTCAAGATATGACCCGGCGCAATTGCGTTCACGTTTATGTGGTGTGGACCTAATTCCACGGCGAAGCGCTTCGTGAGAATAATCACAGCAGCCTTGGTCGCGGCGTAGAGCGTGGTGCCTGCGAGGGCCGTTCCTATGCCCGCTACTGAGGCTATGTTAACGATCTTGCCATAGCGCTTTTTAATCATGTGAGGTGCAACGTTCTGGCAGCAGAACAGCATACCCTTAACGTTCGTATTCATCAAGGCGTCGAGGTCCCCCTCCTTGAGCTCCAGCATAGACCCGCCACCCCCGCCTATGCCAGCGTTGTTCACCAAGATGTCGACTCCGCCATAACGCTTCACAGTCTCATCAACCATCTCCTTAATAGCGGCCCGGTTGGAGACATCTGCCTTAAACGAGAAAGCCTCTCCACCCGACCTTTTAATCGCGTCCAAAACCTCATCGGCTTTGCTGCTCCTCTGGCTGTAGTTCACCACGACTTTCGCCCCCTCACGGGCAAGAGCTATGGCTGTGGCTCTCCCGATGCCGCGGGAGCCCCCAGTCACGATGGCTGATAAGCCTTCGACTCGGCCACGCCTATTGCCAATCTTAGGTTTCTCACTCACAAGGAATCCTCTCTCACGTAGATGTTACATCGTTTCCTGGAGTTGAGGTTGTCGCTCCACGATCCGCAATATGATGCAGGGACCGCGCGAGTGCGTCCTGACGGGCGCACCCCAGTGAACTAAGGTTACACGTTTTGGATGCAGGACGAGTGGGATGGCGTCGCACGCACAAACGTAATCGCTGGATTATTCATTCACGATCCGTTCTCCAAGGAAGCCCACGGCTTCAGCGCGCGCGCGTTCCCACCAATCGCCATACTTGTGTGCGGCACCAGTCTCAATTTAAAAATAAAAAGATCAAATAACCTCTTCGATGAACACGTGCGCGCATTTGCATACGCGAAACAGCCAAAGGCGAACAAGAAAGGCAAGAGGTTCCAAGTTAGCACAAAAATAAACTGGTAAATTGATCGCCGAAATAGGGTATACGTCCCTTCGCCTTATGAAAACGTGGCGACTGTTCACATCTATTGTGGCTTCTTCTTCTCTGGGTATGCTTTAGCTATATGAGCATCTCTCTGCTTGGCACTCGGAAAGACTTCGCCACACTCTTTGCACTTACATGGCATACAGGGTCTAAAAAGAAAATAAATAGACCCTTATTTATACTTTTGTACAGCACGTCCGCGATGATGTATGCTCGCACGTTTGATGTAAAGATCACGTCTACATCTGAAAAAACTTTGACGATAGGAATTAAAGATTGGCATACATGCGTCGTTAGACTAAGTAATATTCAGACATTTGTAAATGCAGCGCGCGCGAAAATGGATTGTCTTGGGCACAACTGCGCCTGTCTCTAAATTGAACGAGACATTCATGGATACGCACGAAAAATTATGAAAAATAGGGCAATATCCACCATAGTCTAATCCCTCCCACACACACATCACTATTCTCCCATACTTACTCTTACTCTCTTACCTCCACCACTCTCTCTACAAACAAACACAAACAGACAGACGAACACACCACACCTCATAAAAAATTCATTAATATGGGCGCGTGACCCACCTACATACGCGCATAATGCTTAAATTTTGAAAAAACGGCAGCAACGAACATGGCTCCACACTCTGGCGAGGCCCACGAAGCCCCCGATGAACTCGACCACGGAATTACCCTCCCCGTCAACACAATGATCGAAGCCGACCACGCGGTCTACGACCTCTCCGAGGCAAAGGCCATCCTAGGCAAGGCGAGAAAAATAGTCGTAGGGGACTGCCCCTGCAGGGCCGAACACCACAACTGCGACGCCCCGCTCAACGTCTGCCTCAGCCTCGACGAGCAGGCTGACATATCCTTGAGAAATGGGGGAAACAACCGAGAGGTGACCCTCGACGAAGCCCTCTCTATCCTAAAGGGAAGCCACGAGGCCGGGCTCGTCCATATGGCGTACGTCGCCAAGGGCGCCGACAAGCCTAAAGTTCTTTGCAGCTGCTGCGCCTGCTGCTGCAACACTCTCGGCCCCATGATCATGAGGGGGACATTCGAACTCATATTATCCTCCAAATATCTAGCTGAGGACAACCATGAGGGGTGTACGGCCTGCGGTGTCTGTGTCCACCGCTGCATATTCGGGGCTAGGAAGCTTGTCGACGGTGAACTCGTCTATGATCCCTCACGATGTATGGGTTGTGGCGTCTGCGTATCTACATGCTCCACAGGGTCAATCCTGATGGTCCCGCGCCGTGTGCTTGATGTAGTTTCATAATTAATCAGACTCGAATAGCTCGGAGCGCGCGTGCGTGCGTGTTCATCTTGGGGTGGTTCTAGTTTGATTAAGCGTTCATCGAAGGGTAATTTGAGGTACTCTTCTCTGGTTTTGTACCTCTCATTTAACATAGTATTTGTTTCTTAGATCTATAGATAAGAGCATCTAGGATCTTGAAAGGAATTTCTCAGACTTCGCGCGCGCTATGCAAGATTTATGAGACCTCAGGCGGAAGATAATGACATGCGCGTTATCACGCTCCTCACCGATTATGGCCTAAGAGACTCCTATGTAGCCGAAATGAAGGGAGCCATACTAAGGATAAACCCAGATGTAACGCTTGTTGACATCAGTCACTCTGTTGACAGCTACGATGTTCGCGAAGGGGCTTTCCACCTCGCCCGTAGCGTGAACTACTTCCCCGATGATACTATTCATGTGGCTGTAGTGGACCCTGGCGTCGGGGGTAAGCGGTCGAGCCTCATATTCGAAACCAATACAGGGTACCTTGTGGGCCCCGATAATGGCCTTCTTGCGCCTGCAGCTGAGAGGCTTGGTGTGAAGAAGGTATACAGGATCACGGATAGGAGCCTTCTCCCTGAGAGGGTCTCAGACGTCTTTGACGGTAGGGACACGTTCGGGCCTATCGCAGCGCACTTATCTCGGGGGGAGCAGCCGAGAAGCTTTGGCCCTGAGACTAGTGAATATGTGAAGATCCCCGCTTATTCTCCTCCGATACATGTGGATGGAGGCTTAGAGGCCTCGGTCATCCACGTCGACGGCTTCGGAAACCTCGTCACTAATGTCACATATGATGAGCTCGTTGAACTCGGGGTCACTTCTGGTTCAGAGATTACTCTTATTATCGGGTCTAAGAGGTTCAAGGTGCCATATGTCAGAAGTTTCTCTGCGGTCCCGGTTGGTGAGCTTCTAGCTCTCGTTGCAGGTGGGGGGTACCTTGAGATCTCGGTTAATCAGGGGAATGCGTATAAGCTACTTGAGATTAACCGCGATGAGAAGATGCACATAGCTGCTTAAATGCGATCGAGACCTTCATGCTCTATCGTCGCGCGCGCTATCGGAGTAGGCTACGCGGTATCTGTCGGAAACCATTTCTATCGGGGTTCCCAGCTATGGGAGCGATGTGAGGGAATCACTGGGGCATGTCTAATGGTGATGAGGGGGAGACACGCTGGCATCTCTCAATGATCCCACTATACATGGCCATCGGGAACCCTGGCCTACTTGTGACCCTAGTGGCACTATCCCTGGGTGCTAGCGTCGCTGAGGTCGGTGCGATCAGTGCAGCAGGCTCCGTAGCCAGTTTCGCCTTCTCCATGGCATGGGGGCGACTATCAGACATGTCCTCCCGGAGGAGGATCTACCTCCTCTTCTTCGGGGTGGCACTCGTCCCTCTCTTCGTCGCCCTTGGCTTAGTGAACGGGGTACCCCAGATCACCCTCCTCTACACACTCGTCGTAGCCGTCGGTTGCGGCGTCGCCCCAATCGCGGTGATGTACACTGTGGAGTGCTGTAAAGGCAAGAATTGGTCAGGCGAGGTCGCAAGACTAAACTCAGTAATGAGCATCGGCAACATAGTAGGCCTTCTAGCCTTCACACTAGCTGCCAACTACTACCCAACCCAGAGCCTATTCTACATCTCTGCAGCTGTCTGCCTAGTGGCCTCAATTCTCCTATGGGGTCTCGGAAAGGAACCAGAGATGACCTTCGAGAGACACTCCTTCAACAAGGTGCTGCACGACGTGGAGGGACTCTTATCGCCAAGACCCATACTTCATCACCTCGACATCAGAAGGATCAAACTACCCAACAGTCTGAAGAGAGTGAGTCCTATCCAGCTGCTCTTAATCACCGCTTTCATTCACTGGACTGGGATAAGCATCTTCGCCGTCGGCATGACCCCCCTAATGAAAGCAATCGGGCTCAGCGACAGTGTCATTCTTGCCCTCAACGTCAGCAACGGCATAGCCGCAGCCGCCTCCTTCATCTGGATAGCCCCAAGAGCTAAAAACGGCCCACAGCATCTTAAGAAGCTAATCTCAGCGCGGGCCCTTCTAGTGCTATGCTGGGTACCTCTGCCACTCTTTATCCCAAGCCCACCATCCTATGTCTTCATCTTCCCCCTCCTCATCTCGGCTGCAATCAACGTCTTCTACGCCATGTTATGGCTCCCAATGAGCAGCTTCGCCATCTCGCAGGCACCCGAGGACCAGAAGAGCAGCGTAATGGGCCAACTCATATCCGCTACAGCGATCGCGGGAGCCATCGGCTCAGTAGTCGGAGGCATCTTAATAACCACGTATGGCTACTCGGTGGGATTCATCATCGCCTCGATAATAATGCTCATCGCAACACAAACGGTGACAAGAATAAACAGCCCCGACGCGGGTTAACTTCCTCATCTACTCGCACATAAGGAGAAACTTAGGACAGACGCGTGCGCCTCGTAGACGAGTCAAAAAAAGGGCCACCCCCTTGACGCGAGGGAGCGTGTTAAGTGCCTTGTTAAGAGTGTTAAGCTGATTGTTAACATTATTTCCCATTGTTAAGGTTGTTAAGGGTGTTGTTAAGACCGTTAAATGTGTTAACTTGCGATTTTTGCGAAATCGACGTCTCTACAGGTTATACTACGTGCGAGCGTGTAGGGAAGTATGAGGAGTGTAAGCCGACTTAACCATGGAAATTATGTGGTTCAGCCTTAACAAGCGACGTATACGGGCCTTATGGGTTAACAGGCGCGTATTGGGGTTAACATGTAGTTTTTAGAATTAACAGTTGACGTTGGCGCTTAACACCAATCGCTTTAGGTTAACAGGTCTGAGAGGGGTTAGTTATCAATTAACAGGTTGTTTGGTGAGCTTACACTTGTGATAGTTAGTTCACAATGGACGTTGGCTATTCACAGATAGGCGAAGCTTATTCGCGCGCGCGAAAAGGTCGGTGAGACGGGCAAGGTCATAGGCGTTGATATGACGCCTGAGATGGTAGACCTTGCTCGTCAGAATGCCTCCCAGTCAGGAGTGAAGAATGCTGAGTTTAGAATCGGTGAAATAGAACACCTTCCTGTAGCTGATGGAAGTGTTGACATCATCATCAGCAACTGTGTTATTAACCTCTCAGAAGACAAATATGCTGTTTTTACTGAAGCTTACCGAGTGCTGAGAAAAGGTGGTAGAATGCTCATCTCTGACATGATGGCTGAGGGGCTGCCTAGTGAGGTGAGAGAGGATTTGACTTCTTGGGCGGGATGTATCGGTGGAGCTATTCCACTCATGGAGTATAACTCTAAGATCAAAGCAGCTGGCTTCACGGACCTTGAGGTGCTGGAAAACTCGGAGTATCCTAAGGAGTTGATTTCGGCGCGCGCGAGAGAGATCGTACGCGCCATGTTCTCATATAGCCTCTTATGAAATGTTACACATCTTTCACGGCAACTCCGATCAAGACATGAAATTGACTCAGCCATGGACGACGCACCTAGCATACATACGTCTCAGCTCGTATACGGTGAGAAGACCCACAAAGGATTGAAGGCATACTTATGGAGGAGGACGCGTTAATGTTATGGAATGAGTGATAATGGCTCGTAACGACTTGGAACGATGTGTGAACGTCTTTACGGGAGATGTAATGGTTGAAAATGTGGGCGATAACGCTGTAATGACGTTAAGAATGGGGCGTTAACGCCGATCATGCTATAAACATTGAAAATTAATGAGAACAACGGCTTCATCGATGTCTGATTTACGGGATCAAATCCTCAACTTCATGAAGGATTA
>JBGPRA010000096.1:0-8458 GCA_041489375.1 Bathyarchaeia archaeon
CTCGCCACCTCGTAATTGAGGGGTTAATCAAAAATACATGTTCCAACTAGACATCAACTTTTTATATAAAATATTGATAATTCATGCTGGTCTCACGGGACTACTCTAGGAGGCATATGTTTGGTTTTCGAGAACGCTTGGTTGATAGCGCCTCTCGTATCGGTGCTATCCATACTCACGGGTCTCTACATACTCAGGTGGGTTAAAGCTCAAGACCCTGGAAGTGAGAGGGTCAAGTTCATCGGTGGGGCAATAAAGGAAGGCAGCCAAGCTTTCCTCAGCAGGATGTTTCGCACCCTCGCCATTTTCGTAGCCATAATGGCGGCGATACTCTTCGTTTTCCTCCCAAACCCCCTCTGGCTCACTACCATGCCTATTAAAAACGTGCTACTCGCGAGTGCCTACATCTTCGGCTCCCTATGTTCAGGAGTGGCAGGATACGTGGGAATGGACGTGGCAACCGACAGTAACATGCGGAGCGCAACGGCGGCGCAGAAGGGCATCTCTAAGGCATTCCAGATAAGCTACCGTGGCGGGGCGGTCATGGGGCTCGCTGTTGTGGGTCTAGCCCTTGCAGGAGTAAGTCTCGTCTATTTCATTACAAGAGACCCTACATTCATAGTCGGATTCAGCTTCGGAGCCAGTTCCATGGCCCTCTTCGCAAAGGCGGGCGGCGGAATCTACACCAAGACTGCTGACATAGCAGCAGACCTCGTCGGCAAAGTCGAGATGAACCTTGAAGAGGATGACCCTCGCAACCCCGCCGTCATCGCTGACAACGTTGGGGACAACGTCGGGGACTGCGCTGGTATGGGATCAGATCTCTTCGACAGTTATGTCGCAAGCCTCATGGCCGTGATGCTTCTTGGAGTCGTAATTGGCAGCTACTACATTGAGCTTCCCCTAGTCTTCGCAGGGATAGGAGTGCTCACCTCAATAATCGGAGTATTCTTAGTAAATGTTAAGGAGGGTCAGGAGCCCGGCCCCGTTTTGAACAATGGAACCTATATGGCGACGATCCTTTATCTGGTTCTCAGTGGAGTAGCCACATACCTCCTCGGATACGAGTGGAGGATCTGGGGAGCCGCAGCCTGTGGTCTCATTGTCGGGGTTGTAATCGGTATGACCACCGACTTCTTCACCAGCGGAGACAAGGGCCCGACCCAGAGGACCGCCGAGGCAAGCCAAACTGGCCCCGCCTTAACGATAATTACCGGGTTCAGCTACGGGTTGTTAAGCGTTCTCCCCCCGCTCGTAGGTATTGGAGTGGGCTCCTTCCTCGCTTACACCCTCTGTGAAGGTATAGGCCCTGGTTATGGTGTCTATGGCGTAGGAATCGCGGCCTTTGGCATGCTCAGCATTGTGGGCATGGTCATCGCCAGCGACAGCTTCGGTCCCATTGGCGATAACGCCAAGGGCATTGCTGAGATGAGTGGCATGAAGTCCGAGACAGTCGTTATCCTAGACAAGCTAGATGCTGCTGGTAACACGAGTAAGGCGATTACAAAGGGATTCGCCATAGGCGCAGCAGGCCTGACAGTAATAAGCATCCTCGCAGCATTCAAGGAGGTAGCTGACGCCCAGATCGTTAGCAAAGTCACATTTGACCTGATGAACCCAGTTGTTATGGCGGGGGCCTTCATCGGCGTCGCTATGCCCCCCGTCTTCAGCGCTATGCTGATGCTCGGCGTTGGGAGGAACGCTCAGAGGATGATCGAGGAGGTTCGCCGCCAGTTTCGGGAGATCCCTGGCCTTCGTGAAGCGAAGCCAGGAGTCAACCCTGATTACGCCAAATGCGTGGACATCGCTACAGTCGGAGCAATAAAGGAACTTCTACCCGCGACCGTCGCGATAATAGTGGCGACCCTTGTAGTCGGCTTAGTTTTTGGCATTCAGGGGTTGGGCGGATATCTCGCAGGCACCATCTTCAGTGGCCTTGTCTTCGCACTCCTAATGAGCAATGCGGGCGGCCTCTGGGACAACGCCAAAAAGTACATCGAGGAGGGTAACCTCGGTGGGAAGCACAGTGACGCCCATAAGGCAGCGGTCATCGGTGACACCGTCGGCGACCCCTTCAAGGACACTGCCGGACCTAGCCTCAATACAATGGTGACGGTCATAGGCCTTGTCGCCAACATCTTCCTACCCTTATTCTTGCTCTTCGCCCTCATCCACTGAGGCGAGGGTAGGCACCCCATTACATTTATTAGGTCGTGGTCTTCTCTAAGGTCTTCGCAAAGGAGAATCCGTCAATGTACCGGCACCTCGAAGAGGCTTGGAAACGTCCGGCGAAGAGCTATGTGCAGGATCTCATGCGCCAGCGCGTAGTCGCTTGGAGACGGCAGCCCGCAATAACCCGGGTCGAGAAGCCGACGCGCCTAGACCGCGCCCATAGGCTCGGATACAAAGCCAAAAAGGGCATAGTTGTGGTACGCGTACGCGTCCGCCGCGGTGGAGCACACAAGCTCAGAGCCATCCTCGGTCGCAGACCGAAGAAGATGGGTGTTACTAAGTATACCCCTGCGAAGAGCATCCAACTAATAGCGGAGCAGCGAGCGTCGAAGAAATACCCTAACCTTGAGGTACTAAACAGCTACTGGGTCTGGCAGGACGGTGTGAACAAGTGGTACGAGGTCATAATGCTCGACCCCGCGAGCCCTCACATCAAAGCCGACAAGGACCTCAACTGGGTAGTCAGGAAGTAGAATACAGCGGGATCGTAGGCCCCTTGAAATTTTCTAGTTATAATCCTGCTTGGCGTAGTTGCCCTTCGTCGGCTTCTCGCCTAGGATCATGACGTTGAAGTCGTTCTTCAGTATCATCCAAGTATATTTGGCGATCCCAAGCTTCTGGATACGGCGTATCGAGTAGTCGACCTGTATCCTTTTATCCATCGCCATCTTGCCGTGCTCCTTAAGCCTCGTAGCTATCTCGACATCGTCGGAGTAGGCGAGGTCGCTGTAGCCATTCACCTCTAGGAAGGCATCCCTGCGGAAGGCGGTGTTTGCTCCACAGAGGTGGTGATAGCCTACGAAGGAGCCAGCCTTGCGGAGCCCGTTGGCGACCTTAAATGCGTAACGGTATGTGCCCGCCCTTAACCTCCTCATGTCATTCGGAATCATGGGGTCCAGGTACCCAGTCACTGCAACGATATCCTCGTTGGTGAAATTCTCGAGTATTGTGTTGAGCCAGTCCTCGTCGGGGAGGCAATCGGCGTCGGTTGTGGCGATTATATCCCCCTTGGCGGCCTTTACGCCATCGTTTCGAGCGCCACCGACCCCTGAACTGACCTGCTGGAGCACCTTGTCGGCGTACTTTGCAGCGATCTCGGAGGTCTTATCCTTACTGTTCCCGTCGACTACGATGATCTCGTAGGAGTCGCGTGAGATGGTCTGCTTAGCGAGGGCTTGGAGGCAGCGCTCAATGTTCTTCTCCTCGTTATATGTCGGTACTACTACGGTGATCATTTCTTAACGTATTCCTCCGCTGCCCTCTTTCCCGAGAGTATCGCCTTGTCCATGTTTAGGTACTCCCACTCCCCATATCGCCCCATGGAAGAGACCCGGACGGACTTGAGGTAGCTCTGTATTAGATTAACGTTTCCCCGGTGCTGAATATTGTAGATGATGTATGCATACTTGAAGTCTAGGGCATCGAATACCTCAAATTTGTCTCCTTCGCGTAGTATCTCTGCCTTGATTAGCCCCTCTCTGACCCTCTGCTTTATTTCATTGGGGTCGGGCCTCGCGCCCCGGTATGTTACCTCGACAACGATGCTGTTCTGACCTCTTGGTGTGGTTTCGGGTGAGAGGTTCATGGGGAAACTGATCCTGTTGAAAATGTACTCTTTCTCGGGGAAGTAGAGCCAGTGCTTGTCAGAGATTGCCTCGCGGTCGACCCCAATGTTGAGGCAGATAAGGCTGTTGTAGACGAGCCTCTCGGAAGCCTTGACGACCTCCTCGGGGGCAGACTTGATTATTTTTACGAGCTCCGGGAGGGGGACGGAAGAGAGTACCCTGTCGGCCTCTAGCCTCTTTAGCTCCCCATTTCGGGTGTAAAGTACGTCGAGGTGATTTCCTATGGGACGTATCTCGAAGACGTTTGAGTGGAGCGAGATTTCTTTGATCCTCTTGGCGAAGGCGTTGGGGATAGCGCCCGTGCCACCGAGTCTAGGGTACTGGAAATAAGCGTTGGGGCCATAATCAATATCGACTTTCCTCTGTGCGCCCTTTACCATCTCTTCAACGCTGGGTGACGGGACCCTACCGGCGATCCAGTCAATGTTCATCTCCTCGAGGGGGTACTTCCATATCTTCTCGTTATAGGGAATCATGTAGTGCTTGGCGACACCCTCCCCCATCGTCGACTTAATCCATTCCATAAAATTACGAGGTTGTATCTCCGGTCTATGGCGAGCACCCTCGATGCACTCGTCAATGACTTCCTGTGGGAGGCCGTGCAGGTTGACTTCGAATGGGTATTCGACGTAGGTGCCGCGGAGATAGATGTAGGCGCGTCGCCTCTGCTTGATGAGGTCGCCGTTCAGTAACTCATTGACAAGACCGTTGACGTACTGGCTCCCCGAGAAGAAAATGTGGGGAGCAAGGTCGAATGTGTAACCCCTCGTCGTGACGCTGCGGCAGAGTCCGCCCACCTCCCCCTCCTTCTCGAGGACTCTGTAGCCACTGCCCATGTGGTATGCTGCACTTAGCCCAGAAAGACCAGCACCTATTATGACTCTCATTCGTACCCGCTAGGGAAGTTGGTCTATAGTAGAGCTATTAAAGTTGGCGTGGGAGTCTATCCCGTATTATAAATGGCTGGGCGTCAGCCGAGGACCTTGATGAGCTTCTCCGCGACAATTGTACTATTACTGAGCTGCGCCTCCTTCGACTCAGCACCTATGTGAGGGGTGCAGACGACGTTCTCCATTTTGACGAGATCCATGTTCTTTGTAGGTTCCTCCTCGTAGACGTCTAAGGCTGCACCAGCGAGTTGGCCGCTCTTGAGGGCGTCGACTAGTGCCTTCTCCTCTATTATGCCCCCACGGGCCGCGTTGATGATATAGGCGCCCTTCTTCATTTTAGCGATGACTGCGGCATTGAACATGTACCTAGTCTGAGGGAGTAGAGGAACGTGAACGGTAACGAAGTCGGACTCGGCTAGGAGTTTATCGAGTGGTACAGACTCGGCTCCCGCTTCCTGGACGAAGTTCATCATCTTATCGATCATAACGTCGTAGCAGAGGACCCGCATCCTAAGGGCTTTCGTCTTCTTCCCAACGAGGAAGCCTATTCGACCGAAGCCTACTATACCGATCGTCTTGCCGTTCAGCTCGAAGCCAGTGAGCTTGTTCTTCGCCCACTCACCCCGCTTCATTGAAGCGTCGCTTTTCGCAATGTTTCTGCTAAGACTTAGCATGTAGCCAAGGACCAACTCTGCGACAGCGTTGCTAGGCGCTTCAGCACTGTTGACAACCTGTATACCAAGGGACTTGGCAGCCTCGGTGTCAACGTTATCTAGGCCAACGCCGCTCCGGGCGACTATCTGGAGTCTAGGCTTCCCTGCCTGTAAGACCTCCTTGTTAACCTTAGTACGACTCCTCACGACTAGGGCATCGTAGGCACCCGCGGCCTTGATGAGGTCGGCAGCAATTATCTCCGTTTTGAGGTCGACTTTATAGCCAGCCTCCTTAAGCATCTTGACCCCGACGTCGTCGATAGGGTCGCAGACCAGAACCTTAACTTCCTTCATTTCATCACCTTGACTTCGCAGCGACTATCTGTATTACGTCTTTATCCTTGAGTACTTGAGCTTCTCCCAAGCGTCTCTTTGTTCGAGCATCGACAGCGAATAGGAAGCTCTTGGCTAGGTCGGTGTGGACGACGCTTGCAAATTGGCGAGCGGTCGTGCCTTTGGGGACGAGGAAGCAGTCTGGGAGCACCCTACCTTTGCTGTCTGTAAGCTTCTCTGCGTCCTCCACAGGGAAGACCGTTATCATGTCAAGGAGACCGTAGAAGGCTTCATTGATAGCGTTCTGCAAGCCAGTTCCACCCCACTTCTTGAAGACTCTCTCTCTTACGCTCTCCAACGCCTTGAGCTGATTGAGGTTAAGCTTCTCAGGTTGAAGGATGGTGAAATCCTTGTCACCTGGCGTGTATTTAACGAGGCCTGACTCTGCTGCTCGGCGTAAAGCGAGCTCTGCTTCAGCACAAGTGGGGATGACCATATAGCCTGCTGCCTTAATCTTCTCGATGTTCTGGATAGCTGGTTCTTTGTCAGCCTTGTTGGCAGCTATGATAAGAGGCTTAGAAGCCTTCCTGAGTTCGGTGCAGAAGCTATGCAGCTCAGTCTTCGTCCACTGGGCAGCCTTGAATGGGTTGATCTTCGCTCTCTCGCAGGCGTTCTGTATGTTGCCGCGGGTTATGCCGAGTCCGCTGACCTTCTCATCTATATGTTTCCCTATCTCCTCGTGCTTCATCTCAGCTGTACGTGCAAGACGCTCCCAGTCCTTGACCAGTATGCTGTAGAGCCAGGCGTCGAACTCCTCCTCAAAAAGTTTTATGTCGTCGATGGGGTCGTGTGTGCCTGGGGCGCAGCTCTGCCCGCCTTCGTCTGTACTACCTGCGGCATCACAGACAACAATGAGGGCGTCGGCGCGGCGGACCTCGTCCAGGAACTGGTTACCTAAGCCCTTTCCCTCGTGGGCACCCCGGATAAGGCCAGGGGTGTCAATAAGGTCTATGGGGACTAGCCTAACGCCGTCGATGCAGGCGCTGTTGTTTGGCTCGTCCTTGACTTTGAACTCGTGGCAGACGCATGGTGTGCGGAGGTATCCGACTCCTCTGTTGGCTTTGATGGTTGTGAAGGGGAAGTTGGCTATCTCGACGGGTTTGAGGGTAGCAGCTGCGAAAAATGTGCTCTTGCCCACGTTTGCTTTACCTACGAGTCCTACAAGTGGCGGCATGTGTATCGGTTAGACTGTGGGGTGGGGGTCTAAAACCCTTTTCGGCGTCCTCTAAATCACGCTACATGATATTGGAAAAATATATTCGGTGATTCTAAATGCTTCTCTAACTGTTCTTTGGTCGCTCGCGGTCGATAATAGTACAGATTGTTACACGTTTGAGATGTTTAAAGAATCTCATAAGGCACTTCTAATCTATTTTGAGGATGCCTTTCTGCTTGAGCTCATCGACCTGCCCTTGGGTGTAGCGCCAGAATATCTCCCCGCGCTCGTCACTCTGGAAGTCCCAAGGGCTGACGAGGACGATGTCGCCTTCCCTTATCCAGGTGCGACGCTTCATCTTCCCCCTAATACGGCATACGCGTACGAAGCCATCCTGACACTTGACGCTCACTCGGTCGTAACCGAGCATCTTCTGGGCTATCCCCAAGACGTCGTTCTTTGATGGGAAGACCATCGTGTGGAGGCTCTTCTCGCTGAGTACCTTCTTCTTTCCCAATAACCGACCTTCTAAGGTCTGTGCAGGTGGCGTAGCTTAAAAAGGGGACGATGCTAAACCCTCATAAAGCGCTTTTTTCGGCGTTTCTAAACGAATAATATTGGGTAGGAGCTTCGGTGTTAACTAGTCGCGTTGTTTAGGAGTTCCCTCTTCAGCCTTGTCTTCTCGAGGTTAAGGCTGTTGATTAACTCCGAGTCGCTCCTCATCCTCTCTTTGTACCTCGCTATGCACTCCCCCACCTCGACGCTGTTTCTCCTGATTTCCACCGTCCTATCCAGATCCTCTGGGGAGCTGACGATTATTCTTCCCCCACCGCTCCGAGCATTCTCAAGTGTCTTGAGGTCCCTCTTAGTTCTGAGAAAGTCCTTGCCATGCTCGATATTCTTAACGTTAGCCTCGATTTCTAGAATTCTGAGTAGAATTGCTCTTCGCTCGGAGAAGGACATCACTATATAATAAGCAGCCGACACTTATAGGTCTTTAAACCGAAGATTATCTCCCATTTTTTTTATTTTAAATACATTTATGACAAAGAATCTTTATGAAATAAAAACTGAGGTCATACTAAACCTATTTAGTATAGGTTTTCCTTGGGAATAAATTAAGGAGGTTTTTCATGATACGTGCGCGAAGGTGTGGGAGTTAGCAGAGGGTGCATACCTTTTACTTAATATCTGTTAATTTTCATTTGCTTTAAAAGGAACGACTCCTAAATTCAACTCGAAGCAAAACCGGTGACACCCGACGAAATATAATATTGAAGTCAACAGAAACAACTGCATCGCATGCGGAGCATGCTACAATACCGACCCAACACACTTCGAGGCGGACTATGAGAACAAATCAGCCGTAACAGATGGCAAGGGATACGAGATCTCTATGGGAAGCTTTGAAGACGACCTACCACACGACGCGAAAAACGTCATGAAATCCTGCCCCGCTTCAGCCATAAAGATAATAGCGTCATCTTAACTTTCTGAAAAACTAGAGAC
>JBGPRA010000097.1:0-8189 GCA_041489375.1 Bathyarchaeia archaeon
ACTCGGTGCCCTGCCACTAACCCTCGCCTTCATAGGCGAGTACGATGGACTAGCTCCAAGCTTCGTTAACGGACCCATCCATGACATCCTAGGCTTAAGATACGCAAGGTTCCCAGGGAGGGAACTCTCCCTCGACTCACCGTTCCAATTCATCGGCGAGGAGTTCATGAAGGCAGACGAGTACAACCAACTCATCGACGACCCCAAGAGGTTCATAGTGGAGAAGCTCCTCCCACGCTCACTCAGAAGCCTTGAGAACCCCAGTTCCGCGAAAGCTATGTCTGCACTATACAGGTGGGGAGTCGAGCACAGAAGAAGCTTGGATGCATCGTCAATGCTAAGACAGGAGCTAAGGAGTCATGGATTCACCGGCTTCACAGAGGGCATGTCATACGCGCCCCTCGACTTCATCGGCGACTTCATGAGAGACCTCAAGAATGTCCTACTTGACTGCTACAGGCAACCTGACAAGGTCAAGCAGGCAGCCGAAGCCGTGAAGAACCTCATCGTCGAGATGGCGAGAATCTCTGCTAGGTCCTCGCCCCAGGGTACAATCCAATTCATACCTCTCCATTTGAACGAGTACTTCTCACCAAAGCAGTACAACGAGTTCTACTGGCCCACATTAAAGGAAGTGATAAATGAGCTCATAAGACTCGGCATAACCCCCGAGGTCTTCTACGAGGGGCAGCACAACGCTCACCTCGAAACCATACTCGAGCTACCCAAAGGCAAGACCATCTCGCGATTCGAGAAGACGGATCTATCCAAGGCAAAGTGCCTGATAGGCGATCACTCCTGCATCGTGGGAGGCCCCCCACCGTCATTATTCCTCACAACACCGGCTAAGGTTGAAGCCTACGTCAAAGATCTGTTCGACGATGTCAAGCAGGACGGCGGATTCATCCTGAGCCCAGCGGTGCCCATCCCACCCTCATCAAAGCCCGAGAACGTGAAGGCTTTGATGGATGCGGTGAAGAAGTACGGAATCTACTAGAATTCTCATATGCGTTCCTTTCTGTAAAAACTTATCCGGAGTAATCCTCAGCTAACCCGATCATGTTGAAAATCGACCTAGTTGTCAAGAACGCGCGCTTATGATTAATCGGGTGCCACAGGCTTTGGTTGATCTGGTCCCACAACTCCCACCCTGATGTCTGCATAGATAAAATTCTCGGAAGGCACAGGTGAACCAGCCACTCTCCTCAACATTAGTAATTGACCAACATGCTCCATGGAGTCGGAGAGTGGACCCTGTAACATCTGCTCTACTGAGACTCCGATAGGATTCTTCTCCTGAATCGACTTATCCAGCTTCGAGAGAACATAATAGAATCTTTCAACCTCCTCCTCCCAAGTTCTAACATCAAGCCAAGTCGAGTCATAGTGCTCGTAGAAACTATGAGCGTATGTCAGTACGCCGGATATGTGGCGGAGAATCATCTTTGGCGTCCTGATTCCGTTGCCCATTTCTAGATCAGGGTAGTTATTAGGAGCATCCTTGAGGGCTTTCGTGGCGTGGTACGCTATTGAGGCTAAAAAATGCCTCATTAGAGCATTTTTCTCAGACACGATTACGGAGTTGTGTTGTTCAATTATTTAACTATAAATAAAACTCACGTACGATTTTTTATGCAATTAATCAGTGACCAAGTGAGAAGCAGAGAAGATCAGCGGCTATCACCTCAATTCTCTTACAGAGAACACGAATAGGCTCCAACAGACATGGGTCGCCCCCTTCAGATTCGCAGCGTTGAGCCAGATCATTGAATTTCAGCCACGCTTCTCTACTCATCAGCACTATCGAGTCGCTTAGATCATTCAACTCATTGGATTTTTTCCTCAATGAGCCTTGAAGATGAACCCTTTCAACCTGTTCCGCCGCGCTGATTTTCATCTCGAGGTACAACATCTCGTCTTTGATCGCCTTTATTCTCCCTAATATTCTGGATATCGTATCTCAAAGCTCAATTTCGGTTTGCTTAGCAGCTTCTTTCATGGAGCGGCCAATAGTAGGTAACCCCTCGCATTTACACTTATGCTAATTCTTTTAACACTATATCATGCACAACGATAATTGAGGAGAGGCAATTGGAGATAACTTCAAAGGTGGTCGAGTTCCCAAGTGTAGCCCCAAGAAGGGTTACGAATGGATTTCTCGCAATCCCCAAGGGCACTGGGAAGTTTCCTGGCGTGCTAGTTATTCAGGAGATTTGGGGTCTGGTCGAGAACCTCAAAGACATCACTCGGAAGTTCGCCAGAGAGGGCTACGTAGCCCTAGCAGTTGATCTGTACGATGGCAAGACTGTGGCTAAGCTCGAGGATGGCCGTAGCATACGTGAGAAGATATCCGAAGACATGATGCTAAAGGACATAAACGCAGGCTTTGAGTACATGAAGAGCCTACCAAACGTAAAGTCGAATCGAATAGGCAGTGTAGGCTACTGCATGGGAGGCGGCCTATCTCTTAAGTTCGCTTGTGAGAATAAGGAGCTCGCAGCAGCTGTAGTATTCTACGGGAGAAACCCCTCGCCAATAGATCTTGTCAAGAACATAAAGTGTCCACTCATGGGGAACTACGCAGGAGAGGACAAAGGCATAACTGAGGCCGACGTCAACCTTCTAAGGGATATCCTCAAAAAATATGGAAAAACATACGACATCAAGATCTACCCGGGTGCACCTCACGGTTTCTTCAATGATACGCGCGAAAGCTACCGACCTGAAGCTGCTAAAGACGCATGGCAAAGAGTACTCAACTTTTACAGTAAATACCTACATTAGCGCGCGTCGCGAACATTCGCACGCTTAAGCAGACTTCGAATCAGGGTTAAAGAAAGCCCGCTATTATCCTAGGCACGAGCACGAAACGATATTAGCGTCCAAAGCTCCTTCTCTACCAACCTCCCATCGAGACAATTAGAGGAAAATTACCTTGGACTCGAGAGAAAGAGTGGCCGAAGCACTTAATCATAGAGAACCCGATAGACCACCAGTTGACCTCGGCGGAGCTGTCTCAGGAATCCACAATAAAGCCTACAGCGGCTTGATCCGGACTCTAAAGCTTGATCTCGAAGTGAGGGTCCATCCTAGAGACGCTCAACAACTTGCGCAACTGGATGAAGTTGTCCTCAAAAAGCTCGGCGTTGACTTCCGACACGTAGCCCTTAAACGAGTTCCCTCCCCCGGAGAACTCAAACTAGACACCTCGGGCAGACCGTACTTCATCGACGAGTGGGGTATCAAGTGGGGACGCAACCCCAACTACTACGATATGATCGACCACCCACTAAAAGATGCAACAATCGACGACCTAGAGAAATACGACTGGCCCGACCCAAAGAACCCTCACAGATTCACTGGCCTGAGAGAGGAGATCGAGAACCTCCATCATAACACCGACTACGCCATCCAAGCGGATGCATTCTTCGGGGGAATCTATGAATGCGCCTGGTGGCTCAGAGGATTCGAAGCATTCACAGTAGATATGTACAGAAGACCAGAATTTGCTGAACTATTCCTAAACAAGATCCTAAAACTTTACCTCAATTTCTACAGCGAGTACCTAGATATCGTCGGACCCTACATTCAGATAATAGACTACAATGATGACATAGGGATGCAGACTGGTCCCCTACTCTCACCAACGATGTTCAAAAGGTACCTGAAACCCAGATACAGTAAGATCTTTAATCTGATTCATAGAAAAACGAAGGCCAAGATTTTCCAACATACATGCGGCTCAGTTTACCAACTCATACCGGACCTCATCGAGATAGGACTCGATGTACTAAACCCCATTCAACCACTAGCAACCAAAATGGATATCGCTGGACTGAAGAGAGAGTTTGGAGATAAGCTATGCTTCCACGGATGAATCGACATCCAGCGCCTCCTCCCAAACGGATCAGCGGCTGAGGTTAAAGCTGAGGTTAAGAGGGTAGTCCGCATCGGAGGAAAAGGCGGCGGCCTCATAATAGCCGGGGCACACAACATCCAGGCAGATGTCCCGCCGGAAAACATCATCGCAATGTTTGAGGCCGCTAAAACAATCTCAAGAAAAGAGTGTGATTAATTTGAACAAAAAGGAAATCCTCAACGAGATCAGCGAAGCAGTCATCAACTTCGACGCATCAAGAGCACAGGAACTATGCAAGAACGCTCTCGCCATGGGAATACCTCCATACAAAATAATAATGGAAGGGATGGCGAAGGGCATGGACCTGGTCAGCAAGAGATACGAGAACGGTGACTACTACCTATCCGAACTCGTCATGGCCGGAGAGACTATGAAGCAAGCGCTCGAAATAGTTGAGCCACACCTAAAGCAGGAAGACGGAAAGTCAAGGGGCACTATTGTCATCGGAACAGTTCAAGGCGACCTACACGACATCGGTAAACACATCTTCGGAAACCTACTTCGAGGAGAGGGTTTCAAAGTAATCGACTTAGGCTTCGACGTATCCCCCACATCATTCGCCGATGAGGTAGAAAAGTCTAAACCCGACATCCTCGGAATGTCAGCGCTAATCACAACAACCATGACCAGCATGGCTGACACAATAGTGGAGCTAAAAAAACGCGGAATACGGGGTGGAGTAAAAGTGATAATCGGCGGAGCATCCGTAGACAGAGCATACGCCTCCAAGATAGGTGCAGATGCAGCCGCAAGAGACGCCGTGGAGGGAGTCTCAATCTGCAAAGATTGGACGACTAAATAGAATGAGTTATTCAACTTTCTATTTAAGTAAAGTAAATATGGACATATAACGCCTCTAAAAATATTTTATTAAATAACTAATAATCCAATCAATGGAATAATCTGAATGAATAGGTTACTAGGTATTATCCTCTTAAACACAATTTTCTCAACATACACCGCATCCTCCCAGCGCCGTATTATAGGGTAAACCGTGAAAATCCAAGCAACCATAGAAATCGTAGTCAAGACGGGCAAAGCGACATTAAACCCAACCCCATAATATCCAACTAAGCCAGCCAAGATCACTGCAACGAATCCGCCGATAGAAAATCTAACAGCGAACTTAGGTCCATAAATGACCGGAAGAGTCCTGGCCCCTATCTTCCTATCTCCAACAATATCCCGAATATCCCCAAGAGTAGGCGCGACGGCATAGATTATTGCATTGATTATCATGCTATACACGTTAGCAGGTAAAATTGTTCCAATAACCATGGCCCCTGAAAGACACGACAAGATCGCCCCAGCCATTACCACAAATTGTTTTCCAATTATTCTCTTCTTTAGTCTGATGGGCTCTGCGGAATAAATAAAGCCGAGAAAGAGATACACTAGCTGAACTGCGAATACGTAGATGTTAATATAGTATGCAATAAGAAGACCTGCTAACCCAGTCAATAAAATGAAGGCGATGAACTGGTTTTTCGAGATTCTTCCAGAAGTATAAGGTCTCTTACTTCTATCAGTCTCCACTTCACCCTCTTTAATTCTATCAAACTCAGCATCAGAGTAATCGTTGTACCAGTAAGCTGCATAAGAGGTCAATGTGACACATAATGTAATGAGAAAAATCTGGTAAATGTTGGGGATCAAACGTGAGGCAATTAGTAGGTTAATTAATGCGGGAAAAGCGTAGATAAAAACCACCATGACTCGTGATTTAATAAGTTCTAGATAAGAACCCAAGACTATTTGAAGCATTTATTATCACATCAGAATTATGAATGTCTCATGTTTTGAGAACAATCGATATTTAAGGTATATATTACCCGTTTATAAGATTTATGTTAAGTAACAATCTTACGAAATTAAGTTAATATATTCAGTAAAAGAAGATTGAAGTTGTTAAAATGATAAATAGATGATGTAATTACCCAAGCGAGCGAAGGAAAACGTCCGATGCCTCCTTCATGTTCCTCAGAATCGGCTCAACCAGTTCAGGAGTTGTGGGTCCGAAGCCACAGTCAGGATGAATAAAAGCGATGTTGTCTACGCCAACAATCGCCGCTATCCCATTGAGTCTCCTTAATGCGTAGTCAGAATCCTCCAAGGAGGTGTTGGAGATAAAGCCCACCCCCAGCTTCTTCCCCTCTCTCAGGGACTTACTCGATATCGTCTCAATGTTCTTACTCTCCTGTGCTCTGCTGAAGCCAAAGCTGAATATGTTGACGCTTAAACTCATGAGCTCCTCATATACTTTACCAACAGAGCCACAGACATGCAGACTAACCCTACCATCATCTACTGCAGCATCCGGCAGAGCCGATAATAACCGTTCAAGATACTTCGGGGATTCGAACCTCGCGGATATGCCTGGCTCATCAATCTGCAAATGATCGCTAGTCACGAGGGCCCTACTAGCTAATGGGAGAAGGGCGTCGGCACAGTCAATGTAAAGCTGTGGGTCTCTCACATTTTTGTAGCTACTCAAACCTCCCATGGCGCAGGTCATCGCCAACGTAACGGGTCCGGTCAGAGTAATCTTAGTCTTAATATCACGCCTGTTTATGCTATCCAAATAGGATTGTACCCGGTGGCAATCCTTAATCTTGAAAAAATTATCAGAATCATCCATGGGTCTTATCTTTCCAGATACTTTAAGACCCCTATTACCACCGCTCAATCCAGGAATCTGCTCGAAATACGTAATCATGTCTGCTCTTTGTTCGCCATCCGTTATCACTTCTATGCCATATTTCAGCTGAAGATCAACGATATCCCTGATTGCGGCTTCAAGTGGCTTATTCACCCTCGGGAAGCTACCAATAGTAGTTCTTGTTATCCGCATTTCACATATAAGATCCGCTTGTAAACTTAAAAGTAGAGAATTTCCTTTTGTCCACAATATCGCGCACACGGATTGAGAATTAAACTCGTGCTACGTTTCTCTCGTCCACCTAAGTAAGATGATAGCTGCTGTTAGGCTAAGGGTGAACATGATGGCCCCGAATCCTGCGAACTCTAATCTATCGATGACTAATCCTCCTATAACTGTGCTCAACATACTTCCGATACTTATGCCAGCGTTGACCAAGCTCATCATGGTACCTCGGCTTTCTGGTACAAGTCCGAGGGCAAGAATGCTAAGAGTAGTCATTATGATACCTGCTGCTGCGGTTCCGACGATGGAAAAAAGTATAGCTGCTGTCGGTGGTAAATTAAAGCTAAAGTAAGCAAGTAGACTCATGCCACAAATTAGAGTAGCTAAGTAGGTGGCTCTTTTTACTCCAATACTTGATACTATGGTTCCGCTCGCGACCTGTCCCACAGCGACGGCAATGAATGTAAAACTCATGATGACGGCTGCAGCCTCGATGCCATATCCCAGGTTGTTACGTAAGTATGCGCCATTATAGACCATGAGACCATTGAAGAAAATGAGGGCCAGTGTGGTGCCTATTAGGCAAGCTATGGCGCTCGAGTTGGCTTTTATGTCCTTAAATCCCTTCGTGAGATCCACAGTTGCATCTGCTCGTTGCTGAGGGATCTTGAAGAGGATCAATATACCCGCCAAAGCAATAAGTGGTAACCCAAAGCCGATGTAACCAGCTCTCCACCCATAAGATGCAGCAAGGAAACCGATGATGGGTGTAGCTATGATGCTGGTTAGACTGCGCCCAGAGTAAACCCAGCCCATGGCTCTGGTCCGCTGATCCTGTGGGAAGAGAATCATGAGGAGATTAGTGACGGGGAACACAAATCCAAGTCCTGCACCGTATAGAATGAAAAACAGTATCATAGAGGTATAATCGGAGCTTAATGCCCCACCTACTACTCCAATGAGGAGCGTTGCGATGCCTGTTAGAAGAAGCGTTTTTGATGAGTATTTTACCGTAAGAATCCCCATAGCTAGACTAACAACGATGCATACTATGCTGAATATTGTATTTAGTTGACCTAGGAGGGTTATCGATATGTTGAGTGTTTGGCTGATGTCGGGCATTAGTAGGCTTAACGCGAGTAGCTGTGGTCCGGTAGCTGCCATGCTAAGAGCTAGCGCTATAGCGACTGCGCGCGTGTCGGTCTTACTCACACTATTATCTGGAACGCAATTGTGATAAAAGGTAGGTTATTCAGATGAGTCAGAAGCCATCAGCCTTCCCAAGCCTCCTCGGATCAGCGACCCCATAAAGCTTCCCGCTACTGCAATCCCTCCAAACCAGCTGAATCGACCCCATCCTCCAATCATACTCCCCAGCCGGCTTAA
>JBGPRA010000098.1:0-8152 GCA_041489375.1 Bathyarchaeia archaeon
GGTATGCCTCCTCCCCGAGTCGGTGTCTGAAGTGGGTGAATAGGCCGTGGCTCGGGGTCCGGCGCCGGAGCCCGCAGGCCTTCGCTAGTCTGCGGTCTTTCCTCAGGCGTGGTGCTAGTCTTCTGTCGCTGGGTATCTGTAGTAGGTGTTTGGCTAGTTGGGCCTTGAGCATGGGCAGCGGGTTGATGGGTTTTCTGCCTGGGCCTTCGTTGTGGTAGTGTTCCGTGAGTTCTATGCGTGTATGGTCTAGGTTGAGTGAGTCAAGTACGTGCTTAACGTTCAACCTATCCTCAATGGTTGGTTAGGTTGGTGATCTATAACAATTTCTAAATAGGCAAGAGCGCGGTCGCGAGCGCGATCTAACTATATAAATTTAATAATATGTTTTTATGATTCGATGATGAATAGGCTGACACCCGACATGGTAATTAAGACTTGTACTAAATGCGGTGTGAAGCTCAAGGATATCATCGCCTATATCCCAGGTTTGGGTGAGGTGTGCATGAAATGCTATAAAGAGTACGCGCAGGAGAAGGAGCTAATAACTAGGCTACCTCGACCGCGCGATGCGGTGAAGGGCAGTTCTACGACGCTCTAGGAGGCAACTACGGGAACGCTGCAGACATTCGAACTCCACGTTCTTTAACCGTGGGAGTATGTTAGCTGAAAAGATATTATAGACTCCCAGCGTCGCGCGCGCTACTCGGGTATGGTGAAGGGGCCGCTGTGTGGCTCCAGCTACACTCTTCCAGGTTAAGTACGCGCGTACGGGAGTCAAGTTGGTTAGAGTTCCTATAATTTATTACTTAAGTTAATTCGTCATCTTTTTTATATTATATCGTCCATTTGTAGTTGATTCGAATTGGATGATGAATCGTTGGGCTACTCAATTATGGTGGTCACAGCAGTGATAATGATCGGATTCTTCGTCTGGTCATTCGCCCCCTTCCTGGGATCGATGTTCACGTGGCTCGCTCCCTACGCGGAGTGGGCGTTCAAGCTACCGATCCTCGCGGCGGTCTACATAATGCTCTTCATAGTCCTTTGGATTGGGTACACGATGGCGACGACGCCTCCGCCGATCCCGCTCGACAATCCCCTCGACATTGAGAGGGAGGGGGAGGGTTCGGAGCAGAAAGAGTAGCTTGTTTACGAGCCCAATTATTGGGCGAGTGAGTGCGCTCTGGGACATGTTGAACGTGTCCCCTTTCGCATAGCGTTTATAGCCGATGCGTTGCAGCTGCTGCAGGTTCTACACGTTAACTTCTCGGTGATGGAGCACCGGATGTGGATTGAGGTGCCCTTTGACGTTGGGTGGGATCTGGAGTGGCCCGTGTTGCTCTTGGCGGTTGTCTGTGTTGGTGTGTTGACGTGGAGGAGAAGCATCTACGTCGCGCGCGCTGGTGTCTACTTTTCCTCGTTCTTTCTGTTCTCGACGATTTTATATCTGTTAGTTGAGGGTGATACGAAGAGTAGGTTGATGTATAACTACCCGTTGGTGGTCTTGGCTGCTGGTGGTTTGATGTGGTTGTAGGGGAGGAGGGGTGGTTATCCGAGGAGGATTGTTCCGGTCTTATTTGCTCTGGTGTTGGTTGCTTATCAGCAGAGAAGCCTCGCAAACCTTGTTTGAACTACCCTCACGCGCATTTCATTGACGTAGTTTGCGTGTATGTGCGCTTGATATCGGATTAGAATATAGTTTATCGCTCCATTTTGCTTATACATAAATATGATATTTATTTCATTGGCTCTGAGATGAGTGAAGAAGATCCACGAGTGCGAGCGCGAGTTCAAGAGATTCTGGCTCAGAGGGCGATGTTAGGTACTGAGAAGTCTGTTGTAACGAGCAAGCCTAGTGGAGTGGAAGCGGCGAAGCCCGTTGCCAAGGTAAATGTTGCTACTGAGACACGTACACCTGCACAAGTGGAGTTAACTAACTTCGAGAACAAGCTAATGTTACAAATCGCCTCCATCGGTGAGATGAATAAGAGCGTGGTCAATGTGGAGAAGGAGTTACGCGCCTTGGCTCTCTACGCTAAGATATTCATCGGCTTAGGCGCCATAGGCTTCTTAACTCTTCTATACTACTCGTTGTGGGCTATGCACAAGATTTGATCGAATATCTCGCGTGCGCAGATCGATTTGAAGTAGTCAGGACCTTCTCAGCTGTTGTGTTAGCGTCTAGGACGCGTTAGATATGCGTCGGGTGGCTGTCGAGTGGGCGTTGGAAAGGTGTTGGAAAATTTCTAAATTTTACATCTCCATAGTATAGTATAGTGTTTGGGGTTTACGCGGTTTTTTGCCATGGAGTGCTTGTCTTTGACCCATGGGGTCATGGTCCATGGATAGGTCCATGGTTCCCTATCCATGGCTCTTGTTTGGGGTGGTTTCTCTTGTGGGTGGGTACGAGTTCGTCCGCGGTCTTTTGTTGTGATGGGTGTTTCAGGGGCAGCTTCAACTGCGTGCGCATTATCGAAAAGTTCGCTGACTACAAGTCTATGTGGCCGTTACCGTCAACCGGGGCTCACCCGGATTTTAGTCTGACTCCCTGACGTGCGTGCGGGATTGTCAATAATACATAATATTGTTTCTATACATTGTTTTTCCATTCCCTGACTGGACGCGTGCTCTTTTTCCCATATCTGGACAAAGGATCACGAAATCGCCAGAGCAGCCTCTTATCGTAACAGCGTTACTTAACAAACTGTCTGAACAAAGGAGAACGATGAAAAATGACCGTGAAGGCAATGACGCTTAAAAGCGGCAGGAAGGCGGCGCACCCACGTAAGGTGGTTGCTAAGAAGGCATCTATTAAGGTTCAAAAGGCGGAGAAACCTGTTGCCGAGATTGAGACAAGCCCCGAAAATCTGGAAACTCGGATCGAGAGTATCCCTGAGTTGAAGATTATTGATGAGAAGGCTCCTCCGATGGATCTAAAGAACATTGATAATAATATGACTCTATCACTTTATGCGATTAATGAGATGGGCAACAACGTGGCCAATTTAGAGAAAGAGTTCCACATTTTAGGTACATACGCGAAGATATTCATCGGCTTAGGTGCCATGGGCTTCTTGACTCTTCTATACTACGCGTTGTGGTCTATGCAAGTTATTAAGTAGGATATCCTCGCGCCCGCGCAGATCTGTTTGAGGTAGTGGGCTTTCGAGTGTGTAGTTTTGTGTATGGTGTTTACGCGGTTTTTACATTGGGGGGGTTTCTTTAGTCTATGGTTGGCGCGCGGTTTGGTTTATGTTGTGGGTGTGTGCGAGTGGATCACGTGTGCGTACTTTCTACTCTTGGAGCATGATGGCGTCTTTTAGATCCTTGAAATGAGGGGCACTGGTCAGGATCCTGGCGCCGAGCATCCTCGAGGTGGCGAGGATGTAGGCGTCAGAGAAGCCGAAGTCTTTGACTATTCTTCTCATATCGGCGTGTAGTATGCCGGTCTCATATGATAGTTGTTCGTCGGCTTCGACGATCGTGGAGTTGCCTCTCATTACGGCGTAGGCTTTCTCATGGTCTCTTTCTGATCTCGCGGCTTTGCTCACGACCTCGGCTAGGGTTACGGCCGATGTGTATACTTCGACGCCTGCTTCTATGAGGTTCTTTAGTTTTTCCCCTCTTTTTGTGCCGTCGAGGTATTCCACCCAGGCGTAGGCGTCTGCGACGATTCGCTCACTCATGGACCTTCAGCTCGTCGTTGGCTGTGAAGGGGCCGATCCCCCTTAGGGCGCCGAAGCCGTCGACGCGGAGCTTCTTTACTGTTATCTCGACGATTTCGCCTTCTTTGATTCCTTTGCTCTCGGTTACTTCCTTTGGCAGCGTGATGACTAGGGATCCGCCGACTCGTCTGGTCTTCACGAGAGTCGTTGTGTTACTCATGTGATATTAAATGTTATTCGTGTTAAATAAATCTATTTGGCGTGCGCGGAAATCTGGTCGCGCGTGCATTTTTGAGACACAGCGCGCGCCTTGTTCTATGCTCTGAGCAGCTCTGTAATTTGTTTTACGTCTGTCAAGTCCTCGACGTTTCGAATCAACTTGAGCAATGCTCCTATTTTCACCTCATCTAATACGCAATTCGCGCAATCCCGGAACTTCTCATCCAGCTCTGCTTCCCTCAGAGGCCTCTCAGTAGTACCTCTAGCTGTGTCAGCGAAGCGTCTGAATGTTCTTCCGTTCCTCAGTTCAACCTCTAGGGCGCTCCTCATCTTGTCGGTTCCCATTTCCTCGATTTTTGGATCCAAAATAGTTTTCACCTTTCCCATGGTTTCCCTTACCTCCGGGCTGTTCACGTACTCCTTGGTGTACTCGCGGAGCCCAGCCCTTCTTCTAAGTAGGATGCTGGATAGCCCAAACTGTAGGCTGAACTTCGCCTGAAGATCATCCTCAGGCTGTTCGTAACGAAGGGGCTCAAGTATATTACGTCCCGCCCTCAGCCTTATCTCCCTCACATCATCGGGTTTCAGGTCATTCTCGCTGACGATTTCGAGGAGCGCATCCATCGACGGCTGGCCGAGAGAGCCGCATGGATACATCTTGATGGAGGCACCCGGAGTAACTATGGAGTATGGGTTCCCCAGCTTATCAACAATTTTCTCGGGTTCAGCTCCGCCGCCGAGTATATTCATGAAACCCCATTTCCCATCCAAGGCGTTTTCGTCTGCTGTGAATCCGATCTTAGCCAGCGTCGCTGCCGTCACGCCGTTTGACGCTGCTCTTCCGGCGTGGAGAGGCTTGGTCATGGTTCCGAAGTTAGCCCTGATGCCTGAACTCATGCTCGCGGTTATTCCGATGGCGTAGCGTAGCTGCTCCTCTTTTAGCTCAAGGAGTCTGCTCGAAGCGGCGCAGGCTCCGAATGCGCCGATGGTGCCGGTGGTGTGGAAACCCCTCTTGTAGTGCTCCGGGTTTATCGCCTCAGCGATTTTGCACTCCACTTCGAAGCCGGTGATGAAGGCATCGAGTAGCTGCTTTCCCGTGCAGCTCGTTTCCTCTCCTACTGCTAGTGAGGCGGCGAGGACCGGGACTGTTGGGTGTGTGAGTAGGCCGTATATCCTGTCGGGGGATGTGGAGAGTTGGGTGTCGTCGTAGTCGTCTGCGTGGCCGCTGGTTCCGTTGACGAGGGCTGCTTCGGTGGAGCTGGATGTGTGGTTAGAGCCTATGATGGTGCACTTCCCTATGCAGTTCTTCTTCTCAACATAGTCGATTAGTTTCTTTGCACTGTTCCCCCTTGACCCCGCTAACATTACACCGATGCCGTCGATGAGGTGGTCTACAGCTTTACGTTTGGCACTTGTGGGGATATCTTTTCTGGTAGAAAGAAAATCGACGACTTCGGTGGTGATTGATTGGTCCATAATTATTCATATTGTGTAAAATGAATTTAAGAGTGCCCTTCTTACTCAAGATTTTCGCGCGCGCGTGAACGAATCATGAAAGTTGAGCGCGCGTGAGCCATATTCTGTTGATCTTCGACGCCTTGTCGAGTTCCTGGTCCTCGGAGGCTATGGTTGCGATGCTGTTCAGCCTCATCGAGGCGAGGTGGAGGGCGTCGGATGGTTTCAGGCGTGCTTCCTCGATTATCTCAGTGGATGCCTGGTACTCGGGGAGGCCGAGGGGGAGCATCTCCGTGAAGGGCAGGACGACATCGCCTATGAACTCAGTGGTCACGGGGTAGGGTATATTGTACCTCTTCCTTGAGATGTATAGGAGTTCGTCGAGGACGAGGACGTCGGTGTAGAGGCGGTTGTTCGCGGCGAGCTCGGTGTAGAAGTCGTCGTATCTTCTCCTCGTGTCCTCGGCTGCGGTGTTCAGGTAGATGAGGAGGTTCGCATCGAGGAATACTCTCACCCTTCGAGCTCCTCCTCGAGGAATACGGATGCGAGTTCGCCGGGGATTGGGCTGGTGACGTTCTTCAGGGTTCTGAGGCGTTCGGCGTGTTCGCGGAGTGCTCTTTGGAGCCTGGTAGTGTCGGGTTTCTTCGTGGGCTTCAGGGTTATGCCGTCGCCCACCTCCACCGTGACCGTGTCGCCTTCCTCTATGCCGACGCTCTCCCTTATGGATTTGGGGAGGATGACGTAGCCTTTCTTGCCTATCTTAAGCTTGAGAGTTACACCAGCCCACCTGTGGTTAAGCTGGTTTAGCTTAGTATTAACTCTTGCGGGGAGCGTGCGCGGTAGTCGTGAATCAGGAAGCCCGTGACTTTAGTCATGGGTAGTTCACGTGCTATGGTGGAAAATAGAGGATCTGATAGGACTTTACCGCGTACTTGGAGGCCTCAACCCTATTTCCCTCCTTGATGAGGCTTAGGGCCTTCTCGAGTTCCTCCTTGGCCTTCTCGACCTTCTCTCCCTCAGATATTTTGATCAGCTGTCTTGATAGTAGGACGAACTCGTCGAGTGGGTCGCATCTCATGTATTTCAGGGGAGCGTAGTGGGCCATAGCATCCGGCCAGGTTTCATCCCGCGTCTTCCCAGAGAAAGGCTTCTTCTTCTTTGAGAGTTCGGCGAGTTCAGCTCCGCTTGACTTAAGCTCTCTGAGAGCGTCCTGCGTGTTGAATCGGGAGACTGGTGTTGGGTTTATTCCTCTCATCTGTTTGTGGAAGAAGAAGTGGTATATCGACTGAACGCCTGAGAGGAGTCCCTTCCCGGTTCCGCCTGCTAGGCGACTCCGAGGGCTGGCTTCCCGTTTGCGTCGGAGATCCTCACGGTGTCCATGAAGTCCTTAGTCAGACCGTTGATGTCCCCCCAGTACACCAGTGCTCCAAGGGCTATCGCGTCCGCTTCCTCGCAGAGTCTGCTCAGTTCCTCAGGGCAGTATGCGTAGGCTTCCTCGGATCCGCCTGAGCCGGTGAATTGTTTCACCTCGTAGTCGACTAGGTATATCTTCCTCGTCTCTAAGCCCTTTGATCTGGCGCCTTCCAAGGCCGCATCGATTAAACTGCTGGTTCTTCCATCCTTCCTGGGGCTCCCAACGATTCCTAAAACAGTCATTTACACCGTTGTTCATACTTCTGTGGATGGCTATAAAACTTAGTAAAACAGCGCGCGCAGATATTTTAAGGTGGAATTTAGCGTGCGCGTGTGCAATTAATGTATATTCACCCTCCATATTATATATATTTATATAACAATAATTTTGTTTACTGTGTCTGAAGAAATGCTTAAAAATGAATCTTCAAGTCTAATTGGTGAATATAAATCATCGCGCGCGATAATCTTTAAGCCCCTCATCTTCTATTACAGTAAGACAGGTACAACAGCCAAGATTGCGGAGATCGTTCTACCAACAATCAAGGCCGAAAGCAGAAGACTAGTTGAGCCAAGGGACTGGAGGGACCTTCTGAAGATAAGGCGCTATTCTCACGTTGAAGAAGAAGTTAAAAAAGCTAAAGAAATTATTGTTGAATTCGACCCCATAATCTTGCTGACACCCATCTGGAAGGGAAAACCCACATCATCCATGATTGAATTCCTTGAACAGATCGATCTCAAAGGTAAACGAGTTATCTTGGGACTCGTTGGATCTAACGAAACAAACCCCAAGGCCGTTGATAAACTGCGGCGCAAGGCCGCGGAGAGAGGGTGCCGCTTCATTGAGACCATATATCTTAGGGGGGTGGTTACAGGCCATGATTGGATCGACCTTGCTGAGGAGGACTTCCGCAGGGAGGCTGCCAACCTCGCGGAATTGGTCTTTGCCGTAAGTGAGTTCTCGAGATGAATTTTTGCATCATTCGAAAACAATCGCGTCGCGCGCGCGCTGATCCTCCATGCTGGTGGGTGGTTGCATCATCTCATGCTAGTATCCCAGCTCGTCGCCTGGGGCTCTGAGTGATCATGTCTCGCTGAGGAGCTCGGAGTCAAAGGTATCGCGCGCGCATCCTATCCCAGAGGAGCAGCAGGTCTTCCGCTGCCCTCATCGCCTCCTCCGCGTCGAGGTCCTGGTGGATCTTGGCGTGCGCGCTCCTATGAGAACGTTTTCAGAGCACACGGTGCCCGGGCAGCATCCCAGTTAGTTCCGCAGGCCATCATACGCTTTCCTACTCATACTCTTAAGTTTTCTCTCAGTCAACCCCTATTCTCACCCCGGTAAGGCGCGCGCGCATATATTGCATATAAGTAGACGTCCCTTCAATCGCAGCGAATAA
>JBGPRA010000099.1:0-8094 GCA_041489375.1 Bathyarchaeia archaeon
ATATCACCCCCAGCGTAGAAGGCGTCCGAGCTCTGAATTATGCCCCTGTGGACCTTAAGGGGGCTGCCCCTGGACGCTTCGAGGAGCGCGGAGACGACGTCGAAGTCGGCGACCGCGGGGTACTCGATCGGCATATACGCCCTCGAGGTCCCATCGCTCCTCACGGCCCCCGTCGCCACAACCAAGTCCCCGACCTCTATCTCAGGCTGGTAGGCTCCCGTGGTACCAACGCGTATCAGCGTCTTCGCGCCTAACTTAGTGAGCTCCTCTACCACGATCGCCGTGGAGGGACAACCGATCCCCGTCGAGCAAGCGGTGATGCCCACGCCGCCCACCCGCCCAGTATAAGTTATGAATCCCCTATAATCTGCAACCTTTCTCGCCTCATCAAAGAAGGACGCGATCCTTTCGACCCTATTTGGGTCACCCGGGAGGAGAACATAATCAGCGACGTCTCCGACGCCACACATTATGTGGGGTTGTATCCTCTTCTTCACAGACATATACTAGCTCCAAGCCCTGAGAGAATATGGGTCTTTTGCGTAATCTCAGGTGTTCGTATATGCGTAGTCAAAGAGAAACACAAAACATTAGGGGAGTAATGCATCCTTGATCAAGGAGGCAATGCATTGAGCAGGCTCTTCGGCACCAACGGTGTTCGAGGCGTGGCAAACGAGATGTTCAACATCGAGCTCGTCACCCGCCTCTCCGCGTCATGCGGATCTATCCTGGGAAAGGATATCGCCATCGGTAGGGATTTTCGCACAACCAGCAGTTTGTTCAGAGACGCCGCAGTCTCCGGCTTACTCTCCGTAGGATGCATTGTACACGATTTCGGCATCCTCCCAACCCCCGCCCTCCAATACTCTGTCAAGCACCTAAAGCTCGATGGCGGGCTCATGATCACAGCTAGCCATAACCCGCCTCAATTCAACGGTGTCAAGGTCATGGCTGCTGACGGCGTCGAGCTACCCAGATCAGTCGAGGAAGAAGTCGAGAAGCTCACCTTCTCCGATGGTGCCGAAGCGGTCAGATGGGATCGAGTCGGCGAGGTCAGACACCTCAACGTATTGCCCATCTACATCGATGCCATATTATCACACGTAGATACTGCAAGGATCAGTAAAGCAAATTTCAAGGTCTCCATCGATCCCGGAAACGGCACTGGCACCCTAGTCGCTCCAAAAATAGCCCAACTCCTCGGCTGCAAGGTCTTCTCGGTGAATGCTGAGCCGGATGGCAGCTTCCCGGGGAGAGAGTCTGAACCCCGTCCGGACAACCTTAGCAGCCTCAGGGAGCTTGTCAGAGCGACTGGCTCAGACATGGGTGTCGCCTTTGACGGCGACGCTGACAGGAGCATGTTTCTCAACGAGCATGGGGAGGTTCTCTGGGGAGACCGTACAGTCGCACTCATAGCTACAGAGTATATGGCGAAACACAGGGGAGCGCGGGTCGCTACGCCTGTTAGTTCCAGTAAAGCTATCACAGATGTCGTTCAATCGGGAGGGGGTAGCGTCGTACTGACCCGAGTCGGTAGCGTCGAAATTAGCCGTACAATGGTGGAGCAGGGTATCGACTTCGGAGGCGAGGAGACCGGCGGTGTACTCTATGGTCTCCATCAGCCTGTGAGAGACGGCTCAATGACAATGAGCCTTATCCTCGACATCATGTCCAGTCGAGGGAAACCCCTCAGCGTTCTTGTTGATGAACTTCCACGATATTCTCAGGCAAAGGACAATGTGAAGTGTCCCGACGCTGTAAAGAAGGATGTTCTCGAAGTTCTCAGGAAGAGAGTCATAGCACCACATGTGGATACAATGGATGGCTTGAAACTGATCTTCGGTGACGGAAGCTGGATACTTATTCGTCCGAGTGGAACCGAGCCAATCTTCAGACTCTATGCTGAGGCCGACACGCAAAAGAAAGCAGATAAGCTGGTTGCTGAGAACAAGAGTCTCATCAAAGCGACTGTTGAGAGTTTCAACGCTTGATCAGTTACGTATACGCGAGGTAAGAATCAGAACTGGGTTCCCAGAGTCACACATCTATCAAATTAAAAATACATACCTTAATTACACTCCACAGCCTCACTCTGCCAGGAAGTTTCAAACATGTCCAAAAACAAGAGCAAAGCAGACAAGATCGAGGGTGTCAAGAAACACAAAGAATTGATGAGAGCGAAGAAGATGGCTACGAAGGAGAGAAAAGCCGTTTCTTTGCCCGCGGGATACAAGAGGAAGAAGCAGTAAGAGATACTAGCGAGCGCGGATTATTAATATTATAACTTGTTATTTCTATCAGTAAGAACCCAATGCATCCTTGCATGGGGAAGCTCACCATAATTGGTGAGCTTGTTCATCGAGACCAAGCTAGACCCATGGCTAAAATGAATTGACAAAGCAGTCGCCTGCACACATGAAAGTATGCGCTACGTATATATGGGATAGATAAATTGACCGTACAGACAAGCCATGATAATCGGAGTACCAAGCGAGGTCAAATCAGGAGAGAACAGGGTAGCACTCACCCCCCAAGCTGTTGAGGCCCTTAAGGAGAACGGGCATCGTATAATAGTCGAGAGAGACGCAGGAAACGCCAGCGGTTTCTCCAACGAGGAGTATCAGCGAGCTGGCGCCGAGATAGCGAATAGCCATGAGGCAATATTCGCGTCTGATCTCATCGTTAAGGTGAAGGAGATCCTCCCCCAGGAGTTTGGTATACTCCAGGAGGGTAAGATAATTATGGCATACCTCCACTTCACTGAGGGCTTACTCACTTCGAAGCGCCCCTTAGCTGAAGCATTAATGAAGGCTAAGGTTATCGCCTTCTCCTACGACACCGTTCAATCAAATGGATCAACCCCGCTCCTCGCCCCAATGAGCGAGATAGCCGGCCACAATGGTGTGATCATGGGCGCCTACCACCTCCAGACACACCTCGGCGGAGAGGGTGTCATGATAGGTAGAATGGCCGGATGCAAACCCGCTGAGGTAGTCATCATTGGCGGAGGATCCGTTGGCACAGGCGCGGCGAAGGCTGCTGTAGGGCTCGGGGCGAATGTCACCGTCCTCGACGTCAACGTTCGCCGCCTCAACGAGTTGAACGAGATCTTTGCCAACAAGGTCACTACGCTCATATCCGACAGGCACAACGTCGAGGAATCCGTCAAGAAAGCCGACCTCGTAATCAATGGCGTCTTCTTTAACCCACTCAGGACTCGAAAGAGGATCGTCACAAAGGATATGGTGAGCCACATGAAACCGGGCTCCGTCATAGTCGACATAGGCTGTGATCCCGATGGTCCAATCGAAACTTGCCAGGAGACACACCACGACCACCCAACCTTCACCTGCGACGGCGTCATACACTACTGTGTCCCCAACGTACCTGGGGCGGTCCCAAGAACCTCCTCCCTAGCCCTTTCTAACGCCATTCTACCTTATGTGAAGGATGTTGCCGACAAGGGATGGGTGAAAGCAGTGAGAGAAAACGCGGTCCTAAGGACGGGTCTAAACATCGCCAATGGGAGTTTCGTACATAAGGAGGGGGCATCTTGCCAGAAGATGAAGTACCATGATCTAGAGGAACTCTTCAAAGAGAAAACTATATAAAAATCCAAGCAACACTCTCGCGCGCGAAGCTCATTATTTAATGATTACTCCGCGCTTAGCCTCAGTGTAACTCTGATAAGACACAGGTATAGCTATGTGTAACTACGTGCAGAGATTAGCCTAGTCAAGTATTGATCTTCTTCGCCAGCCAAGCAAGTTTCCTTCCGAAGTTCCTGATCGTCCTAACACCCTCCTCATCATCAACAGCCTGCCCCTTCTGCCTACCAATTACGACATTCCAGTACGTCGATCCTGGGACGATCATCCCTTGGATCATGAAGAAGAGAAGCAGCTGAGAGAACGTGAAGGTCTTCCCAGCCCTACGGGCGACGACTATTGGGCCCCCCACCTTATTCTCAAATGGCTTACCTGCTACGGCTAGCTCAACCTCACGCCCATTCTCAATTGTCCGGTACCGCTGCGGGAGACCCATTGTTACATAGCACCTGCTGATCAGGCTCGTCATCAGGGGCGTTGCCGCCCCGAACCAGACGGGCGTCGCCAAGATGAAACCGTCGGAACTCAGCATCTTATCGTAGATGTCCTGGAAGTCATCCTTTATGCGGCACTCACCGGTAGTCCTACACGACACACATGCATCGCAGGGGGCTATCGTCTTTCCCGCGAGGGTGATGAGATCGGTCTCTATTCCCTCCTTCGATACCTCCTCCAGGGCCATCCTCGTCATGTCTTCGGTGTTTCCCCCAATTCTAGGACTGCCAACTATTCCCAGGATCTTCATGTTAGGTTCTCGTGTAAGAATCAGGCGGAACTCAGGATAAGACTATGGAATGAATAGATGTCAACCATTGGAAAAGCTTGTTCGGAGATTAGGTATCTTTCAACGATAATAAAAGTAATATTATTATAACCCCTAAATCCAGCCATGATGAAAATTCCATTTTATTGGCTAGACGTCTTACGTCTCAGCAATTCAAGGGAAACCAAGCTGCAGTATACCTAATGAAGACAGACTACGAAGACAAGGTATACCAGAACATAGCAGCTGAACTGAAACTATCAGAGACAGCATTCACCGAGAAAATGAAGAACAACGAGTACAAACTCAGGTGGTTCACGCCAACGATGGAGGCACCGCTATGCGGACACGCAACCATGGCGACCGCCCACACATTATTCACTAAACTCGATGTGAAGAGCCCGATAATGTTCCATACAATTAGTGGAGTCATGAAGGTGGAGAAAGAAAAAGAAGGCATAACCTTGAATTTCCCAATCTACAGCCTCGAAGAGCCGGATGACCTGAAGATACTGGAACCATTAGGGATCAAAGACTACGTCGAAGTGAGTTATTCTAATCTCGGGGCTTTCGCTATTGTTCTCAAGGACTCCAATCAGGTTACTGGTACTAAACCTGATTTCACAAAGTTGCGTGAGTTATGTGTCAAGTTGAATATTCTCGGAGCTGTGGTTACGGCTAAAGGGAGCGGCTCCGTCGATTTCGTTTATAGGGTGTTCGCTCCCGGTGCTGGGATAGATGAGGATCAAGGGACGGGCATCGCTCAGTGTGTCACTGCTCGTTACTGGGAGTCGAAGCTGGAAAAGTCCAAGATGCGAACTCTCCAGCTCTCTGAGCGTGGTAGTGAAATGTCTGTCGTGTTAGAGAGAGCAGCGTTCGGATAACTGGGAAGGTAACCGAGTTGATTGAAGGACACCTGACCCTTCAACTCTAAGAAATCCTGATTTACTTCTCCATCTAATCAAGGTGAATTGAGGCGTGCGCGAGTTGTTCGCCCTCTTTCACTCACTCGGATGCACGCGCAGTCGGTTTGAATAGTTTTAAAAGTTTATACAACTATTAAGCAAGTATGAAAACAGGATTTAATTTAAGTAAATCAAGAAAATTAATGCAAGAAAAAGGAATTGATTGCATCATAGCGAACTCCCAAGAAAACGTATACTACACGTCTAATGCACATATCTCAACGATAACTAATCTAAAACGGTTCGCCGGCATAGTCATACCCCTCGAAGGGGAACCCTTGTTCGCTGTACATAGAAACGAGGAAATTACAGCTAGGAAATCAACCTGGATCAAGGATTTACGGATATATGAAGGGGGCGAATGGGAGTCCCTTAAGGCCATAAAATTCCTCGCCAACGTGATAAAAGAAAGGAGATTAGAAGGTAAAAAGATCGGATTAGAGCTTATTGAGATGCCAGGTCTCTGGCTTGACCACCTGAGAGAGTTACTTCCTACAACACAGTTTGTTGACGCCAAACCGATCTTTGACAATTTAAGGGCTTTAAAGAGTCCTGAAGAGTTGAAGCATCTTAGCGATGCAAATATGGCGACGGCAAAAGCCATAACTGTGGCGTTTGAGATGGCCCGGCCCGGGGACACTGAGAGAGATGTTGCCCTGAACATGATTGATCTCACGCTGGAGTATGGGGGAGATACGGTTGCCTTCATGTGTTTGGGGGCGGGGCCGAATGTTTTTGAAACCCATCCCGTTCCAGGGAATTACAGGTTGAAGGATGGGGACCTTGTCCACACAGATTTTGGCTGTTTATTCGAGGGCTACTATTCCGACATATCAAGGATGGCCGTAGTCGGTAAACCGAGTGAAAACCAGCTAAAGGCGTATGGTATAGCAGTGGGGGCGGAGCGTGTCACGGGTGAGGCGTTGCAGGCGGGTGTGAGAGTGATTGACGCTCATAACGCTGTGAAACAATTTTACAACTCGAAAGGATACGAGTACACCCGGTCCTTTATTGGCCACTGCCTTGGCATAGGCTGCCACGAGTTGCCTTTCATTGGCCCCTCAGATGGCGAATGGGTGCTTGAGTCTGGGATGTTTTTCCAGGTAGAGCCTGGTATGCTCCTAGGGGATGCGAAGGTCCATACCGAAGATTCTTTCGTGATTATGCCTCAAGGTCCAGCTAAGAATGTATCCGAGTATAGGAATGTAACAGAGTTACAGGTAATAAGATAAAATAAAAATACATAGCTTTGTTAGTAAAGTTTTTTTCTATACTTTGGGTCATAGCTGAGTATCGGGTGCGCGCGCCTGCTTGGAAATTCTGGTAATTACGTTCGCTCTGGTTAACTTAACCTTCGTGCGAATCGCGCGCACAATTCATCTTATTATTGGAACTCGTATGATCATCGTGAATCTCAATTGGAAATCAAGCGTGCGCATCGGTTAATATACATCTATTCCTAAGATTTTTATGATTCAAAATGAAAAAGAGCATATTTATTGTTTTTTTGATGTTAGTCATCATATTCTTACCAACAATAGGTGTTTATGCGAATGTACCAAGTGTACTCAGCATTACTCGTCGTAACGAAAGTGGCAATACCATAATCGACGTAAAGGTCAGCCACGCAGACCCAAGTTCTACGCACTATATCGCTCAAATAAATCTCGATCTAGATGGAACTACTAAGAGTTTCACGGATTTGCCCAAGGCGACTACAATTGAGGCAACATATTCACTTAACATAGGATCGATGACTCCAAAAACAATCAAGGCTCAAGCTGTGTGTATCATTCATGGTGCGGGTGCTTTTTTCACTGAGGGCGGAACCAGCGGGACAACTAGTGGCGGAGGGGTTCCAGCTTATCCGAGTGAAGCAATTTTTGGCGGGGTACTGCTAGCTGCTGCGGTTCTGTTACTACTCTCTAAGAGACTCTGAATTTCACGCGAGTGGGAGATTCATCCATGAAAATCACGGGTATAATTTAGCGTGAAATTAGGATAAGATTATTACACATAAGATGAGGCTTATACCCAAGTGAATTTGGGTTAAGATTTTTTGAATCTAACGTGCGAATGAAAATAGAAACGTGCGCGCAAGCGGGTTTCATATTACATCTATTAAAGAATTAATATCTCTTTGAGAAGAAATGAATCATGGATATTCCTAAGGTTTTCTTAGGTGGTATACTATGCTTTGTTGGACTATTTTTTCTAATAAATGGCATTTTCGCGTCTGTGCAAGAATTCTATGCATCAGGTATGGATCTTTTATTAGGAGTCATAGTAATCGCGGGGGGAATAAAATTGTTCAGGGATGGTCGAAAACAATAGTTTCGGGATTTTTGATAAACTGCGCGCGCTAGGTGGAGGGAACTCCGCATCCGCCTCAGGTGTGACCAATCACTGCCCTTGGTTGATAGGGCTCCTCTATGTACCCCACCTCATCCGACGTCAACCGCACGTCTAGCGAGGCCACCGCCTCCTCGATGTGCTCCACCTTCGTCGCACCAATTATCGGCGCGGTGACCCCCTTATGGAGATGCCATGCCAATCCAACCTGGGCCGGTGTAACACCCTTGTTCCTCGCCAGCTCGACCACCCTCTCCACGACATCGAAGTCCCCTGGGCGGAAGAACCGCTCACGGAGCAGAGACCCCGAACTGTACCTGACGCCCTCAGGGTTCTCCCCACGCCTGTACTTCCCGGTGAGGAACCCCCTGGCCAGTGGGCTATAGGGGATCAGGGAGACCTGCTG
>JBGPRA010000100.1:0-8083 GCA_041489375.1 Bathyarchaeia archaeon
AAAGCTCACTAATAACGCAACTGAAAAGTTATATCCATCTCTTTCACCTTTCTCTCTGCGCGCCGGGTTGGCTGAGCGGTTTAGGCGGCTGCCTGCAGAGCAGCTCTACGGGGGTTCGAATCCCTCGCCCGGCTCTTTTATAATATCCTAAATATTTGATTTAAATGACTTGTTTAGTGAAATAACCCGTTTTGCTGCTTCTATCTTCTATTGCATAGGCCGCATTTCTTATTTCGTTTAATTTTATCATAACTTAGTTTGATGTCAAATCGCGAACGTGTTTGTCTGTCGCACGAGATTCATGATACGAATCGATTCTTTATCGTTAAGGTATTTGCCTGTGAATTCATCATAGTCTCTCCACTCCCATTTCGTGATGCTTAGCCAAGCGTCTTGGAACTCGGGTTCTGCCCAACGCTCGTATATGTTCATCAGCAGCTGTGCTTGTCGAGTTTCGAGGTTTGCCTTCAGATTATTCTGGGTTATTCTCAGAGTCATCACATAGTAGGCTGCTGCTACGCATACTCCCAACGCTCCAGCGATGTACGATACACTCTGTCACAGTGCTAAATCAACCATTCAACATTCACCTGAATCTGTATCAGGTGGAAGTGAGGATAAGACTATAGCATTAAAAGGGCTTCCACGTAGCCCAACAAGCATCAAACATCCCCATTTTCATTAGGTGTGGAGTTGTTTAAAGAAAAAAGACGGAGGGATGGATTTCCCGAGTGTTTCTAGCTACTTCTTGAGCTTCTTATAAGTAGCTACAGTGTTATTCGTTTCCTCTATAGGTTTCCACTTCATCTTCAAGATGGGATGATAATGGAAGTAGAGGTTGGTCATCTGCTGCGGGTCATCGACTTCGTATAATGAGAATCCACTCATCTCACCTGCGAAAGAGTAGACCGGTCCAAGTGCCTTTGGATAGCCCTTAGTGCCTCTCAGCTCTGCCATCTTCTGGAATAGAGGTATGACTTTGTCTAAGTCCTCCGGGCACATCTCCCAATGTAACATATATTTCATCTTTCATTCAACTCATCGTTTCTTGGAATTTGTATAGCTCCCCACCTCGGAGCTTGAGCTCGCTCGCGCATTCTCATATAGTGGTAAACCGTGATACTTATAATACTATGTACTGAATTAGTATTATATAGGAGTATTTGGGTGTGTAGTATGGGGGAATTTAAACGAGGAAAGTTACTCTAGTCTTACCTGAGGAGCTTGATTCAGAGCTTAGGCAAAGAGTCGAAACCGAGTACGCTGGCATCAAGGGTGGTCTATCCATCCTAGTGATTCAGGCCCTCCGGGAGTGGTTCAAGAACCACCCAAGAGCATGACTTCTAACATCGAACCTTTCAGTGCTGGAGGAAGCATCTAAAACGTATGCGAATAAGCAACTTACAAGCAATATTTAGGTAAATTATAGGCAATTTTTAGATATTTATGATAATATCAAACGGTTGAATGCTTCTATCGCCCGGCTCTTTTATATAAACGTAAAAGATAAGAATCTATAAGTTATTTTAACGGAATAACCTTTTTCGCTGCTTCTATCTTCTATCGTAAACCCGGTGTTTTCTTATTACGTTTGAATTTATCATAACTTAGTTTGATAATAAATAATTTATTAACGCGTACGTCACTAGGGAAGACTCCTTGTTTATACATTAAAAAAACATTTACTGACTCAGTATGCCAATTAGATTCGGGTACCACGCGGACGACGAAATGTACTCTCCGAGCCGTCTGCTGGAATTTGCCATCACGGCGGAGAAACAGGGGTTCGATTTTATCTGCATAGATGACCATTTTCATCCCTGGTTCCACAGGGACGGCCACTCTGGACACGCCTGGATCTGGCTGGGAGCCGCGGGGGCGAGGACCAGTAGAGTCGGGATGGGAACCGGAGTCACCACATGCATCCATAGGTACAACCCGGCTATCGTTGCCCAGGCCTTCGCTACTCTCGACGAGTTATACCCTGGCAGAGTATTCCTCGCGATCGGCACCGGGGAGGCGATGAACGAGATGCCGATGGCGAACCCTGGCATCGCTTGGCCTCCTCACGAGGAGAGGCTGGAAATGACGTCGGAGGCCGTAATTATCATCAAATCCCTGTGGGAGGGAGACTTCATTGACTTTGATGGGAGGTACTTCAGGCTGAACCAGGCAAGACTCTATACGAAGCCACGGTGCAAAATTCCCCTTTACATCGCGGCATCCGGCTCTAAGGCGGTCAAAGTGGCAGGCCGGCTCGGGGACGGACTTCTGACAAACAGCTCCGAGGAACGCCTGCCTCATATCCTCACGCTGTTTGATGAAGCCGTCAAGGAGAGTAATAGGAACCCACGTGACATGGCAAAGATGATCGAGGTTAGTGCATCCTACGACGAGGACTACGGTAAGGCGCTTGCTTCTATCAGCAGGTGGCTTCCGGTCCCCAATGGCAATAATATCCCGGACCCGAGGGAGTTGGACCGGCTTAGGGTCAACGTCGATCCTAGTAAGCTTGCGGGGAGCGTCTACACCGACTTGGATGGACTCATTGGTAAAATCGAGAGGATCATCGGATTAGGCTTCACGGAGGTGGAGATTGGCAGCAGCAGCCCTGACGAGGAGAAGTTCATCAAGAAGTTCGGCAAGGAAGTACTGCCGTATCTAAGGGATAGATTCTCTGATGCTTGAGAGAATTGCGCGCGCATACCGTAAGAAGCGTATTAAGCAGCTCTAGTGGGTACTTGTATACTCGTCTATCTGTTTGTGCCACTCGACGGTGTCTGTGACCTGTGGTTCCGTCTTCTCGCCGAATAGCAGATCGACCACATAGCGTGGCCTCTTACCTCCTATTACCATTGATTTAACGCATGAGACGCAGTATACAGCTACGTCTTCAACGGGCATCTCGGAGGCGCGCCTCCTCATAGCGTCGTTGACCTCGGATACGGGGAGGTTGAGGTATAGACTGTCCCCACAGCACGTCGCGCTTGTCCCCGTATTCGCCGGCTCAACGACTATGATGTTCATCCTCTTAAGAAGCGCTCTCATCGCCTTGTGTACTCTGACTTGGGAACGAGTCGGACAGGCGTCGTGTATGCTCATCTCTGTGCCGTGGTAGTCGGGAAACTGGAACCAGTCGCCATCTGCGATGACCTCCCATACAGACTTCGTTGTGGATTGGGTATAATTGTCTCTATAGCGTCTGTCGCAGCCTGGGCATGTGTTTATGACGCAGGTGCCTTCGGGTAGCGTGGGGTGGTTCCTGCAGCAGGTGTCGAGGCGCATCATCTCCCCGACGTTCTCGTTGAGAACTCGGTGCATTCTTTCGGCGAGGTGTGGCTTGTAGAGAGTGAGTGCACACCCAGGAGCGTAGACGTATTTCAACTTGAATCAGATTGACGCCCACGTCTCGGGATATATGGTTTTTATCCGATTCTTGCGGTCAAAGCTCAGTCGCGTGCGGTTAATGCAAAGAATTAGTCGAAAGAAGAGAGGAAACTCGCCTCTACTAGCGGTGACCCGAGGTGCGCGCGATCCTCAATTGTTCGCTGAGTGGAACGAAGATAAGCCGAATAAGATGCGATCTGGGAGCAATATTTATGTAAATTATTGCTAATTATTAGGTATTTATGATAAAATCAAACGGTTGAATGCTTCTATCGCCCGGATCCATATTAAACCATTATTTTGGGCAATATTTTGGCTTATTTTTGGCAAAGAAGCTGTTTAAATCAAAATTATTTTCATACGTTTTAGATCGATCGCGAGCACTTATCTGCCAATTTTTTTATCCCATAATTGACTTAATTTGTTCTGATTAGGCATGGACTCGTTACTCATCATAGGCTCAGCGGGCAGCGTAGGACACGACATGATGTACCAGATCGCTGCCATGAGAAGCGACATCAAGGTAATAGGAGCCGACGTCAACGAAGAGAAGGGCATCTACGAGATAGAGGAAGCCCTTCATTCAGCTCATAACTTCGGAAACTACCCCGACATTAGCTTCCATAAATTGAATCTATTCGACATTGAAAGCACCGTCGAGGCACTGAAGGAGATCCGACCAAAAGTTATCTGCAATCTCGGCAGTCTAGGAAGCTGGTGGGTAACCAGGCTCCTCCCTGACGATGTATATCATAAGATCGGTCCTGTGGGTCCCTGGATCCCGAACCATTTCACACTTGCCTACAAGTTGATGCAGGCAGTAACGAGGTCCAAGATTAAAACACAAGTCGTCAACGGTGCCTTTCCAGACCTCACCAACGTCATCCTCTCGAAGCTGGGGATGGCTCCCACTTGCGGTGGAGGCAACATGGATCTTGGTATAAGTAGAGTCCGCCGCCTCATAGCTAGAGACTTGAAGATACCATTTAGGGATGTCCTCGTCTATGGCGTTGGTCACCATGGCACCTACTACACGGCTAGAATGGATGGACCAATGTGGTATAAGATTATAGCCGAGGGTGATGATGTCACCGACAGGTTCCCCCACAAGAAACTCGTAGAGATGTACCAGGGCTTTGGCTACGGTAAATCGATACAGTATCCGAGCGCCCTCGTCGATCAGTTCAGGACCAGTAGTAGTTTCCTCAAGCATTGCCTAGCCATCTACTATAACACTGGAGAGGTCTGTGCGAGTGTCGCTGGTCCAAATGGTCTACCAGGCGCTTACCCCTGTAGGTTAAGTGAGAGTGGGGCTGAGGTAGTTCTCCCTGGTATTAGTCTGGACGAGGCGATCAAGGTGAATGAGGCGGGTGGTCGCATCGACGGAATTGAGAGCGTGAAGCCCGATGGAACCGTTGTATTCCGTTTCGAAAACGTCAAGTATATGAAAGAAGTCGTCGGATATGACTGTAAGGAGCTTAACCCCCGTGATCAAGAGAACCGTCAGAAGGAGCTTGAGGCGGGGCTGAAGCGGCTCTACGAAAAGTATAAGGTCAAGGCCTAAACACGTATTTCCTTCTTAATATTCGCGAAGTGTGCCAACGAGCGCGCGCGATTTAATTATGAAATAAGAGTAGCCCGCTCTACTTATTGATGAGATACAATACGGATCCTCATTTCGTTGGTTATGAGGTTTTGAAGAGTAGACAGAGAGAACAGCTAGATTCTTTTGAAGCATGGGCTATAAATAACCGGTGGGGCAGCTTCCACGTCAACCACTTTGACTGGTGGATGTTTCCAATCGATGAGCCAAGCAGATTTGGATACGCCTGGACTGTATACGAGGGCGACGTGGCCGAGCTCATGAATGATGAAGCCTACATCCGTAACTATTTGCGTGGAGTCGAGTTGCTTTCTCTTTCTTGGGGGTGGGGCCTGTATAATAGGAATTACGTTGCTGGTCCCCAAGGGGATCAGAGCTGGCAGGGTTGGCCAATTAGACTATACAAGGCATCAAAGTCGCTGAAGCTGTTTGGTTTCGACCACCTCTTTGAGTCGCTGAGGACCTATGCGAACGACTTGATGGATAATGGTGAAAGCATGGAGTATAATGGAAGGAACCTCGGCCTCCTATTTCGATGAGACGCGTCACGAGCGCGAAGCTAAATGAATGGCTGGTTAAAAGAAGGCACATATACCCCAGTAATCGTCCGGTAACCAAGTGATCCGTCTTTATGAAGAAGATCAACATAGGTATCGTGGGTTCAAAATTCAGTGCCAGCCTCCACATGCTCTCCTACCAGAAACTGAACCAATCCAAATTTCAGATCCTCGGCGTGGCCTCCGGAAAAGTGGAGAACGCGAGGGCGTTTGCGGAAAAACATGGACTACAAAAAGCGTACAAAAGTTACGAGGAGATGTTAAAAGATCCCAAGATCGATGCCGTGGACCTGTGCACTCCCAACTACCTGCACTGCGAAATGATCATAGCGGCAGCTGAAGCTGGTAAGCACATCATATGTGAAAAGCCGCTCACCGGTGCCTTCGGTAGTGGATTAAAGACTGAAAAGGTTGGGCTCGTACCCAAAAGAAAGCTCCTTAAAGAAGCCATGAAAAACACGGAAAAATGCGTGGAGGCTATTCGGAAAGCCGATGTCATTTTCGGTTACGCTGAAAACTATGTATATGCCCCGCCGCTTGTCAAGATGAAACGGCTGCTTTCAAAAAGCGGAGGCACCATTTTCGACATTCGCGCAGACGAAAGCCACAGCGGTTCGCACGCGGAATACGCAAAGATCTGGAAGCAAGCTGGCGGTGGATCCCTGATCCGGCTGGGTGCGCACCCCATCGGCGCTGCTCTCCATATTAAGCAATGGGAAGGCCTGACAAAGTATGGAAAGGCCATTCGCCCGAAATCCGTGATCGCGGAGGTGGGAAACAACACCAATATGGACAGTTATGTGCGGGAAAAGGAGAAGTTCATCAAATACGGGTGGGTGGATGTTGAAGATTGGTCCTGCGCTATCATCACTTTTGACGACAGCAGCAAGGCTACAGTCTTCTCCTCAGACTGCACGCTTGGCGGTGTACGCAACAAACTCGAAGTCTACAGCTCCAATGCAGTCATTCATGTGAACATCAACCCCAACAACACACTGGAAATCTATGCGCCAAAGGAAGGTATCTTCAAGGACGAGTATATCCGGGAAAAACTGGAGACCAACGCCGGATGGAACTTTCCCTCACCTGATGAGGAATGGATACGGGGTTACGGCAGCGAACTCACAGACTTCATTGACTGCTTCCGTGAGAATAAGGAACCCGTGAGTGGTCTCATGCTGGCCGAGGATACCCTACGCTCATCTACTCTGCTTATGTCAGTGCTGAGGAAGGGCGAAGAGTCGCGGTATAGGTATTGCACGTATACATCGTGTGCACTTTAGTGAAAACTTACTTCTTCTTCATTTATGCGCGCTGATTTTGGAACCGGAACCTAAGGCGTTAACAAGATTGTGTCAAACTGCATTGGTTTATGAAACCAAAAGTATATAAGATGAGTAAGTGAGTTGGCTTTTAAAATGTAGGTGCTAGTGATGGGTTTCCGTGATAAATTCAAGGACGCGGACAAAGCCTTCACCTTCAATGACGTGATTCTCCTCCCCGGCTGGACGACACTTGAGCCCAACGAGGCAACAGTTAAGATCCGGCTCACGAAGAGCATCACGTTAAACTCCCCGTTCCTTAGCAGCCCGATGGATACGGTCACCGAGTCGGACATGGCGATCGCTATGGCACGCAACGGTGGACTAGGCGTTCTTCATAGGAACTGCTCAGCCGAGGAGGAGGTTGATATGGCACGTCGAGTCAAGCGCGCTGAGGCGGTAATAATCAGGGACGTGGTGACGGTCACCCCCGCTACTACGGTAGGCGAGCTTCTCAAGCTCATGGAGGAGCACCATATCAAGGGCTTCCCAGTCGTAGGACGCGGTAGCAAGCTCGTCGGAATTGCTACTTGGCGAGACGTGCGCCTAGCTGAACCAACCCTCAAAGTACGCGACGTGATGACAAAGAAGGTCGTTACAGGCGAGGAGGACATAACTCTTGAGGAGGCGAAGCAGGTTCTCCACAAGCACAAGATAGAGAAGCTCCCCATAATCGATAAAGACAAACACGTCAAAGGGCTGATAACAATGAAGGACATAACACTCAAAGGTGACTTCCCTGACGCAATACGCGATGAGGAGGGACGCCTTATCTGTGCAGCCGCCGTCAGCCCATTCGACCTCGAACGTGCTAAGGCACTCAACAAGTACGTCGATATAATTTTCACCGATGTCGCCCACTTCCATAACAAGAACTGCTTTGAAGCAGCTAAGAAAATAATAAAAGAGGTTAGTGCCGAGGTCATTGTCGGTAACATAGGAACCTATCAGGCCACAGAGGACTGCATAACTAAACTCGACGGTATCGCCGGCGTCAAGTGTGGCATCGGCTCAGGCTCCATCTGCTCAACAAGCGTTGTAACCCGAGCAGGTGCCCCAACACTCTTTGCCACTAGTAACGCTGCAGACGCAGTTAGGGATCATAAGTCCAAGATATGTGTCATATCGGATGGCGGGCTCCGAAATCCTGGCGACATCGCTGTCGCCCTAAGTGTTGGCGCCAACGCCGCTATGATGGGCAACGTCTTCGCAGG
>JBGPRA010000101.1:0-8044 GCA_041489375.1 Bathyarchaeia archaeon
GACTATGTTCTCACTCCTCCGGACTGGGAGTATCTCTCTATACCTCCACATCGATGAGACCCTGCCCACAAGCTCCCGCTTGTTGAGTGTCTCCTTCGCTCTCTCCAGGTCATATCTCGCGAAGAGGGGCTTACCGCACTTCTTGCATACCGTTTGGACTTGATCAGCGTCGTAGTGTTCTCCGCACTTCGAGCACTGTAGATGTGTTAACTGGCTCATGGACGTAACCTTGGGTGACCTATTCCTCGGTGGGTGTTAAGGGTAACGTATTAGGGCTTTGTTTATAGTTTTTATTTTCACAAACCTTTTATTTAGTGCTAGGCTTCTATCCCCCTACACACTATTTGGAGATTGGTGTCATGGGGTATTGCTTTATCATGGCCGCCGAATGGAGGGTGGCGTAGATGGGGTATTGTTTTATTCAGTAACTCTACCCTGGTGAAGGATTCACATCGAGTAAATTGGACTAGTTCCCTAGCACAGGACTCCGCCACGACTTGGCTGGGTCCCCGATTCGGATTGTTTGAGGCGTCCGTATATGGTTGAGATGGCAGGCACTAAGGCTTTCGTCAAGTCCCTCGAGTTGGAAGGCGTCAAGCACCTCTTCGGGCTCCCAGGCGGGGTCGTCATTCCGCTATGCGATGAGATACTGAACGGAGACTTTAGGTTCATTTTAGCCCGACACGAGCAAGGGGCCGCACACATGGCTGATGGATACGCTCGCGCCACTGGTGGCGTTGGTGTCTGTCTTGCAACCTCCGGGCCTGGTGCAGCAAACCTAGTCACCGGGGTGGCAACGGCTAATATTGACTCTAGCGCCATCGTAGCCTTCACGGGTCAGGTTACTCGCGCAGTGATAGGCACCGACGCTTTCCAGGAGGTCGACATCATTGGCTGCAGCGCCTCCGTGACGAAGTACAACATGCAGGTCAGGAAGACCTCTGAGATACCCCGCGCAGTTAAAGCTGCGTTCCAGATCGCCTCGACTGGGAGAAAGGGGGCAGTCCTCGTGGATCTCCCAAAGGACGTCACCACCGATATTGAGGACGTGACCTTCCCCGAGACAGTCAAGCTTAGGGGATACCACCCAAACTATCAGCCCGATCCGAGGGAGGTTGAATGGGCGGCGACGCTTCTTGCCAAGGCAAAGAAGCCGGTCGTAGTAGCGGGTGGTGGCGTAATCAACTCTGGGTCGACCCGAGAGCTAGTCGCCCTCAGCGAATACCTGATGGCGCCAACAGCGACGACCCTCATGGGTAAGGGCGCGTTTCCCGCGGATCATCCCCTCAGTTTAGGCTTATGCGGGATGCACGGCACGCAGGCAGCAAACAACATAGTCCCCGAGGCCGACGTTCTTCTCATTGTGGGGGCGCGACTCAGCGACAGGACGACGGGCGACGTGAAGAGCTTCGCTCCCAACGCTAAGATCATTCACCTCGACATCGACAGGAGCGAGATAGACAAGAACGTTGAAACCGTCACACGCGTTGTCGGAGACGCTAGTCTTGCATTGCGCGGGCTCCTATACAACGTTAGCAAGCTCCGTGCGGGTGGCGACTTAGGCAACCAGTGGGGGAAGAAGGTGGCTGAGTTCAGGCATCAGGTAAACGGAAACGGTAACGGTCACAAGGAGGGCTACCTCAGGGCCCCCGACGTCGTCAGGCTGCTCCGGAACACCCTCCCACGTGAGGCTATCGTGACTACAGAGGTTGGCCAGTGTCAGATGTGGGCTGCACTCCACTACGACGCCTATGACCCACGAACGTTCTTCACTAGTGGAGGTATGGGCACGATGGGTTGGGGCTTCCCCGCGGCTATCGGCGTTAAGGCAGCGAAGCCGGACGTCCCGGTGGTCGATATCGCTGGTGACGGCAGCTTTGGCATGACGGAGAACAGCATGGCGACGAGCGTCGAGGAGGAGCTCCCCGTAGTCGTTGTGGTGCTAAATAACCAAATGCTCGGCATGGTAGCCCAATGGCAACGCCTCTTCTTCGACCACCGCTATTCAGCGGTGAAGTTAAACGGGAACCCAGATATGGTGAAACTCGCCGAAGCCTACGGCGCCGAGGGCGTCAGAGTCGACTCCTTGGGGGCATTCGAGGCAGCTGTCAGGCGGGCAATCAAGAGCGACGTCTCCACAGTCATCGATGTCCCCATCGACCCTGAGGAGAACGTATACCCGATCGTTCCGCCTGGCGCGGGGCTTAAGGATGCGCTTTTGGAGGCATAGATATGAGCGAGATGCACGTAGTCGCTTTCCTCGTTGAAAACAGGCCAGGGGTACTCTTCAATATAAGTAACCTATTCCGGCGGAAGAACTTCAACATCCACAGCATCACCGCTGGGACAGTCCTCGACGACGACACAGTTAGAATAACCATTGTCGTTCAGGCTGACAGTCGTGGCGTGAACCAGGTCGTAGACCAACTCGATAAAATGGTCGACGTAGTGGAGGTGAAACGCCTCGACCCACTCCGCACAGTCAACAGGGAGCTAGCGCTTGTGAAGCTGACGACGACCGACCCGATGGCTCGGGAGGAAGCTCTTAAACTGGTGAACGACTACCACGGACTGATCCTGAACATCGAGTCGGACAACCTTATAGCCGAGGTCACAGGTGAGTCTGAGGAGATAGATGCATTCCTCGAAGCCGTCAAGCCCATAGGGGTAGAGGAAGTGTCGAGGACGGGAGTCACCGCCATCGAGAAAGGGCGGCTCAGGTTAGCAAAGGGTGAATATTGATGGTGAAGGTATACCACGAGAAGGACATAGACGACAAAGTTCTGAAGGGGAAGACCGTGGCCATCATAGGCTACGGCAGCCAAGGGAGAGCGCAAGCTCTCAACATGAGAGACAGTGGGGTCAACGTCGTCGTTGGTCTACGCCCCGGCGGTAAGAGCTGGAAGCAGGCTCAGATGGATGGGGTCAAAGTGACGACGGTCCTCGAAGCCGCGCAGGCTGGGGACATAGTCATTATGCTAGTTCCCGACATGGCGCAGCCCACTGTCTGGAAGGAGGAAGTCGCCCTCGCTATGAAGAAAGGGAAGACCCTCCAATTTGCCCATGGGTTCAATATCCTCTACGGCGCTATCAAGCCGCCGAAGGACGTCGATGTTATCATGGTCGCCCCTAAGAGCCCGGGCGCGGAGCTCCGCCGCCAGTACGAGGCGGGCTTTGGGGTTCCCTCCCTCGTCTCCGTCCATCAGGACGCTTCTGGGAAGGCGCTACATACCGCTCTCGCCCTAGCCAACGCACTTGGCAGTGGCAAAGCCGGCATTCTTGAGACATCCTTTAAAGATGAGACGGAAGAGGACCTCTTCGGCGAGCAGACTGTTCTATGTGGCGGAGCCGATCAGCTGATCCGCAGGGGTTTCAAGGTTCTCGTCGAGGCAGGTTACCCACCGGAGTTAGCTTACTTTGAGGTCTGTAACGAGTTGAAGCTTATTGTAGATTTAATCTACAAGGCAGGGATTGGCGGGATGTACCGCGCTGTCTCGGACACCGCAAAGTGGGGGGGCCTCACAGTCGGCCCTCAAATCGTTGACGACCGCGTCGAAGAGAACATGAGGAAAGTACTGAAGGACGTCCAGAGCGGTAAGTTTGCTAAGGAGTGGATGGCAGAGTATAAGGATGGCTCGAAGCACTTCAAGGCCCTCATGGATGAGGTCGACGCCCTCGAGATCGAGAAGGTCGGTAAGCAGATCAGAAAGATGAGTGGGCTCGAGAAGTGAACTACCCATGACTGAAATCATGGGCTTTATTGAACCCGCATCGTAAACTCCATTTTTTCCGAAAAAGGGCGAGCTTACCAGTTATTATATCTCATCAAGGTTTTGTTGTTATCTATGCCTGAGAAGGGTCTCCACGCTGAGTTGAAGGAGTGGCTAAGGAGACCCGGTGACATTATCGAGGGGTTTGTCTGGGGTTACAAGGCTGACCTGATCCGCGGCGACCTCCTAATAGAGATTCAAACGGGTAATTTTCAACAGATTAGGGCAAAGCTAGCGAGGCTCCTGAAGGGGTATCGGGTCCGGCTCGTTTATCCCGTGCCTGAGAGAAAATGGGTGATAAGGGAGCTCGAGGGGAGGAGGCAGCGCCGTGTTTCGCCCCATGCCGGCCGAGTCGAGGAGGTTTTTAATGAGCTCGTGTATTGCCCGACGTTGCCGCTTGACTCGAACTTCTCGCTTGAGGTGCTCCTCATCCACTCAGAGGAGACACAGGCCATCAGGTGGAGAGGACGGAAGCGGACGCGATATACAGTGACCGATAGGCATCTCGTCAAGGTAGTGGGCTCATCAGTCTTCGAGAAACCAGAAGACTACCTGAAGTTGATACCGGACATGTATGGTGCATTCACGGCCCGCCAATTAAGCAGGGTCACTGGGTTGAGGATCACACTAGCGCGAAGAGTCGTCTACTGTCTCACAAAGATGAAGCTTATTGAGGAAGTGGGGAGTGTTGCGCGGGCCAAGCTCTACAGGCTCACCGTGGGAGGCTAAAAGAATCTGTGGGGTCCTCGTAGGGGCCGGCTCCGTTCTTCTGCTTCACTAGGACGGTTTTATTCAGGTCTTTGGGGTGCTTCCCATCGAGTTCGTCTCGGAGCCAATCAGCTATGTATGGATAGATCTCTATGCCGCCTATACCCTCACGGAGGCTTATTCTGTGGAACTCGTTCTCAAACACCCAGAGCTCCTTTGGGCAGGTGAGCTCATCGAAGAAGTCTACGGCTGCCTCCAAATGACAGAGGGGATCGTATTCTCCCATTGTGAGTAGGGTGGGGCAAGTGATCCTCTCAGCATATCCTGTGGTGTCCATCCTCTCCGTCATCGCGTCGAACTTGTCCTCGTCGCTCAACCCCGCCATGTACATGAACATCTGCTTGAAGCGGGGCGACGCTTCGCCGAAGATTTCATACTTAGGTCCCAAGACAGCGTAGGTGGTTGCAAGTGCCCTAACACGCTTATCGATAGCAGCGGTACGTACGCCCCAGTGGCACCCAAAACTTATACCAGTGATAACGATCTGCGTTGGATCTACCTCTGCTCTGCTTACCAGCCAGTCGATCGCTGCCATGGCTGCTCGCTCATAGTTGTCGTCGCTGACTCTGATCTTCCTAAGGTTGCTGATGCCTTGGCCAGGGCCGTCGATGGATAAGACGTGCATGCCGCGCCTCAGGAAGGGGTTAGCTAGGGGGTTCGGGAACGCCTCTTTCGTCATGTCCATACCTGGCAAAAAGAGAACCGTGGGGGCCTTCCTGCGGTCCGGTAATAGGTGGAACCGCCCTTGGATCTGGACCCCCTCCCACTGTACCTCCACCTTCTCCACGGGGTAATCAGCATAGCTCGCGACTTTGTCGTAGCACTCGATATGCTTCCCGTGTAGGAACATCTTCTCCTCGTTGTCGTCCTCGAAGATGCTGTGCTGGGACTCGTGGTATACCTGGCTTGCGCGCCTGTATAACTGGCGAGCGGTGTCGGTGTGCCCCGTGGCCTCCGCCGCCTTCGCTATAGTCTCAATGTGGTGGGCCTCCTTGTATAGGACCCGCGGGATCATCCTGTACGACTTGACTTCTGGTGGGAGATCCCTCTCGTCATTGGCGAAGTTCTGGACCCGCCCAGTCGTCTTGACTAGCCAGTCGAGAAGCCATTGCTGGTCGTCCCTCTTCATCCTGCTTCTGGTCACCGTAGACACCTTCGGCTGATACGTCTGGGGCAGGGAGAAGAAACTTTCGATGCCATGAGAATATGAAGCCTAGCTCACGCTGTCTGCTTTAGAGGGAAACTAATGCAGGTCGAATATCACCATTGGTGGGGCTAAGACATTATGTTTTTCTTTAATGTTTCAACATCTGTTGGCGGGTACCCAGAATAATACTTGCTAATGTAGCCATACACATCTTTTCCAGAATCTAGCTGCTTGCGGACCCAACCTGCCCACTTCCTTGTCTCCGCACCTCTATCAATCTCTACCACTCCTCTCTCGCCGTTCACCGCCTTCCTATCTCCCTCTAAGCGGAGGTAGGCGAAGCCATTAGTTTCCACACTGGGAGCCTCCAAGTTGTTCGTCAATACGAGGGAAACGCTATGATCGTGGAGCAACTTGTAGGTATCCTCTATAAACCAGCGCTTGTTTCGAAACTCGGCAGCAATTAAGCGGTTCTTTGGGAGAGATTCGAGGAGGTCTTCGAGAGCAGTGTGTACGGGCTTGAGGAATGGAGGAAACTGTAGAAGGAGTGGTCCAAGCTTCGGGCTCAGTGACTCAATGTTGCGGAGGAAAACGCCTAGTTTCTCTACGTCATAAGCGAGCCTGGGGGCGTGTGTCACCGTCTGGGGAAACTTGACGGCGAATCTAAAGTCCTCTGGGACCGAGTCCCTCCAAGCCTCAACAGTCGAAACGGAAGGAATCCTATAGAATGTGGCGTCCACCTCGACGGAGTTCATAATATTTGCGTATTTAGCGAGGTACCCCGTCGTCTTCGTCCCATCGGGATAGAGCTTTCCAACCCAGAAACCGTAGCTCCACCCCATCGTGCCTAGGTAGGCTACCCCCGCTTCTTGAAGAGGAGCCAATTCTTCTCACCAGCCTTTCTGAAGCGAACGAGCTCGTAAGGTCCACTGAGCCGCTCTCCGTGGACGATGAACTCTATTTTCTCTTCTGTCCATTCCTTTGGCTCATAGGTTCCGCTATCCCAAATCTTCACTGAGCCGGCTCCATACTCCCCCTCGGGGATTACACCCTCGAAGCCTCCATATTCGAGAGGGTGATCTTCAACAGCAACAGCGAGCCGCTTGTCACCCGTCTTCTCTGGCGGGCCTTTCGGTACCGCCCAGCTCTTCAGCACCCCCTCTCGCTCCAGGCGGAGGTCCCAGTGGAGATGACTCGCGTGGTGCTCTTGAACCACGTACCTGTTTCCAGCCGGCTTCGCTTCCCCTATAGGCTCGGGGCTCTTGGAAAAATCTCTCTTTCCCTTATACTCTTCGAGGGTCACAGGCCTCACCTGAGTTATCGTGCAGTCGCGGGGGGCTTTATCGCTTCGTAGCCTGAGAAACCTGGGGGCACGTAATCGAGCTTCATCGGTGAGGTTTTGGTATGCTACTTCGGCTATGAGACTTGGCTTGAGCCAGGTAGAGCCCGTGGGAAAGTTAGAAACCGCGACTTGTGGCTCCGAGGTCTCGTAGGGGTGGAAGGCAGCGAGGAGCTCCCTTAGGGTCTTATCTGTGAATCCGGTGCCAACCCTCCCCACGAAGGTTAGCTTATCACCTTCATATAGTCCTAGGAGTAGCGCCCCGAAACTATCCGCTCTGTTTCCAGTCCCCCTCGTATAGCCGACTACTACGCAGTCCACTGTCTTGACTTTCTTCACCTTAAGCCACTCCTTGCTCCTCTCCCCGAGGCGGTATGGGCTATCAAGCTTCTTAGCCACTACGCCTTCGAGCCCTTTCGCAACTGCAGCCTCAAAGTACGCCTTCCCCTCTGCCTCGATGTAGCTTGAGACGATGACGTGTTCGCCATCCCTGAGCGATTCCCGCAGTATCCTCTTCCTCTCTTTCAACAGCTTCCCTGTCAGGGGCTCTTGGTCCTTCTCCAGGATATCGAAGACAACGTAAGTACATGGCGTCTCCCGAGCATCGCGTTCTATGTCTTCACGCTTAGTGGCCTGGACCCGCCTCGCAACTGCTTGAAAGTCGGGCCGACCCCTCTTCATGACTATGATCTCTCCATCGAGGACAACGTTGGAAGCTAGCCTCGAGAGTTCGGTGAGTTCAGGGAAATTCCTAGTAATATCGTTGTCGTTCCTAGTGAGGATCTGTAGTCTGTCCCCGACGTAGGCTATAGCGCGTATCCCGTCCCACTTTACCTCGAAGAGCCACTCCTCGCCACTGAATGGGGTTGCAGCTGGCTCCGCGAGCATCGGCTGGTACCTCATCTCTTCTTCATCTGCTGGAGGGTCTGCTCTAGAGCCACCATGAGCTCCTTGACCTCCTCCTTCTTCTCTGGTTTCTCCACCTTGATCGTCTCGCCCTTCAGCTTCTTTTTAATGAGC
>JBGPRA010000102.1:0-8015 GCA_041489375.1 Bathyarchaeia archaeon
ATACTGTTTACCGCTACTAGGGTTCTTATCTCCTCGAATTGTAAGATGACGCTCAAATTAGGTGAATACATTGACACAATCCACCGATGAGGTGAAGATTGAGAACGAAGAAGCAACCATAAAACTAGTAATCAGAGACGCCACAACCATCAACCTGCTACTCCTACTTGAGGACTCCCAGAGACCTCGCTTCCTCGAGAGGGCTATAGCAATAGGGGCTCAGTTCCTACAGGCACAGGCTCTTCCACGCGCTGATATAGTGAAAAGAATTAATACACTACAATAGAAAACGTCGCTTAATTGATGTCAACCCCTATAACACATGAAATGTGAACATAGTTTTAATCTGTATCAAGAAATAATTTTAGCCAGTTTAGAGTGCTCAAGTCCCAAACTACAACTTATCTCCCAGCGAGACAACACATCAACTTGGATCTGGAGAAGCCCACGATGGACGCCAATATGTGGATACTACTAATAATTGGCATCATAATTGGGATAATCTTCTACCTCATCTCCAACAAACACACGGAGTCAACAGATGATGATGAGCTGGATGACTGGGACCAGCAGGATCAGTTAGAAGGGGATGAAATCTAACGCCACATTGGATGAAAGAGTCCCAGGTTTTACGCTAGTCTTCACTGCCATCAAGCAGCTCGGCTATGGGTAAACGGCCAGCTCTTTCGTCAGGCTTAGGCTCCTTGACTAGAAGCATAAGCATCGTTGTGCCAACGACCCCTATCAAGGAGTTGATGAAAAAGGTGATACCTATACCAGGCACCGTAACACCCGCAACGTAGAATACTTCGTTTCTGTAGGTATCGTAAAGCCAAGCCCCAATGATTGGCCCGATCACGTCCCCAGCCGTGAAGTAGCGACTCATCAACCCGAAGAATTTACCACGGTGTTGCGGTGCGACAAGGTCCGCGCGCAACGCTTGGAAAGCGGGTTGGCTAACATTGAAGCCGAGGCTCCTCGCGGACATCGCGATGCTTGCCTGAGCTGGATCAACAGTGAAGGGCAGGATGAACCCGAAGAGTTGGCTAAGATAATTGCCAGCACCAATCATAGGTTTCCTCCCCATCTTATCTGCCACACGACCTGCAGTGAAGCTGGCGACTAGGCCGATCATCCCACTGACGCTCATGATGGCACCTATCTCGAGGGCATCCATGCCAAACTTGTCGTTGAAGAACAGCACCATGATCGGCATTATGAAGCCGACGCCTATCCCAGTCATGAAGGCATTTATCTGCAACACCCGCATAGTCCCCGTGATCTTTAAGTCGCCGCTAATGGCTTGGGCCTTGATCCGGAGCTCGTGATGCTCCTTGGGTTCTTGTACCCAGATGTAGACCATGATGATTAAGAGGACGCTGAAACTAGAGTCTACGAAGTAGGGGATGCGGTAGCTCCAGAGCGTGCCCATGTTTAAAGTGTTGAGACTAAACCATTGGACCGCACCGCCGATCAATGGACCAATGTTGCGCCCCACCATGCTGGCCGCCATAATGAATCCAGCAGCTTCTCCTCGTTGGCTCGGCTCCACGTTATCCTGGAGCAACGCTTCTGCGGCGAGCATAGCGCCTCCACTTACAGCTCCATTGACGAAGCGGACGATGAGAAGCCACTCCCAGCTTGGAACGAGTCCGGTGGCAATGCCAAGAACTATGTCAGCCGCGATGCCTAGAGTCATCACTTTTTTTCGGCCGTATTTATCGCTAAGGGTGCCCATCCGTGGCGCCATTATCGCGAAGCTGAGCATGAAACTGCTCGTGAAGACTCCTATGCTGGCGACAGTTGCGCCTAGACTGATGGCGTAGTTAGGGAAAAAGCTCATTGGGAGCCCCATAGCGATGCTTTGGATGAGCTGCACCGCTGCTAGCGTCAGGATGGTGCTGTTGTAGATTTTTGGCAAGGCGTAGCCTTCTTGAGTTTAACTACGGAATGTCTAACTGGAATTAAAACCGTATACCTTAATTGAACTAATTTGTGCACATCGTGCGCGAAAGTCTAAACATCACTTAGCTGGAGAGCTCAGTCCTACCGGGGATTAACTTGAACCCGGATACCAAAACCAGTAACCATCTGAACGAAATCAGCGTAGCCCACGACCACGTCGCGTACGGGAAGAAGCATATGCCCCTCAACCAAATCGTTCCCCACCACCCTGCAGGGCCTAGCCCCCAGCTTCTCAACAATCTTAGAGACCTCCCCGATGCTCACATTAGCATCAACCTCCGCCCGCTCAACAAAGAAACGCTTCGCAATCCTACTAACCGAACATACAGACATCCTAAAAGAAGCTTCACTCACCCGCCCCACATAGATCAAAACATCGTTTATTCCACGCACCCAGAGATGCTCACCCGCCAACAGACTATCGATCGCCTGCCTTGTTTCCCTCAGACCCTTTATCTTCAACATATCAATGCATCCAAAGCCACCTGACGACTCACGTCACTTCGGGGCGGAGTAATGAAAGCCCTCTCCCTTACTTACGGTTTGCCCCTCATCAGCGACTGAAAAGAAATCTACCCGCGCATTAACTCTCTTAATTTTTTCTGCCGAGCCTCTCAAGGAGTTTAGAGGAATCTATTCTCCGAAGATCCAACCCTAACTCCCCGGGTTTAAGCCCCATCGACAAACCCAATATATCCACGTAGTGGAACACAGGGAGACCGTACTCCGTACCCTTCGCCTCCTTCAACTTCATCTGCCCAACCTCAAGCTGCATCATGCAGAACGGACAGGTAGCCACAATCGCGTCAGCGCCCGCCCCCTTAACATCGTCAAGGATAATCTCAGCCAATTTCACCGAAGCCTCCTCAGAGACGTCGCCAAAGAAGGAGCCACAGCCAATGCAACAACTTGACTTTTCATGGTAGTCTACGCTCTCAGCGCCCGTCATCTCGATGAGGTGCCCGAGTTTTTCCGGGAAATGCGCATCATCAAACTTAGCATACCGCTGCGGTAGGAAGAGGTGGCAACCATAAAATGGCGCTGCCTTCAAGCCATGCAGTGGGGAAACGCTAATATTCATTAAAATCTCGGGTTTGTAGTCCTCGTAGAGCGCAGTCACTACGTGCTCGACCTTGGCCTTCCCCGAGTAGCTCCTCCCAACCTTCCCCAACGACTTGTTGACATCAGCCTTCAAATCTTCATTGTTATCCAAGAGATACTTAGCCCGTGACAGATTTCCGAAGCAGCTCGAACACAGGGTCAACAGAGGCAAATCCTCCTCCTCAGCGATAGCGAGGTTCCGGCTGGTGAGGGCTAACCCCTTCGAGTAGTCAACACTATGAACTAGACACGCCGGCATACAGCAGTTGAAGTCATCCCTCTCCTTCAACGAGGCACCGAGAGCCTTGAAGACAGCCCTCATCGACATCTCGTAGCCGAGCTCCCTCACCGACGCAACGCAGCCCGGGTAGAGTAGATACTCGCTCAAGACTCGAGTCTCCTAAGGTTCGCCTTTCCGAAGATCTTCTTCACTTCATCCAATGCACTCTGAGAGATAGTCACCCCAATAGGCGGCAGACCATACTCCCCTCTCCAATCGTCGAAGTCATCAGGTACCTGAACAGATCGTCCTGATTTCATGATCTGTCTCATGATCGCTTTCGGGTTCCTTGGAATGTGGCCCTCCCTAGACGCGAGGTTCCTAGTCAGTAGAAATATCTCTGTAGGCTGAATCCCACTTGGGCAGCGTTCGGTGCATTTATAACACCATGCGCATAGCCACAGCTCATCACTCTCAAGGAGTTTGGGAAGATCCTGCGTTACCCTCTGCAGGAGTTTCCTCGGGTTATATTTATCCGGCAGCACCTTAGCCATAGGGCAGCTCCCAGTGCAGCTCCCGCAGTCCTGGCAGTAGCTCAGCTTCTTCTCATCTAGCAGGCGTCCGAGCAGCTTCTCAGTCTCAACCATTTTGTTTACGCAGCCCCGTTATTCTACGGATACTATTCGCTTATTTGATCCGAATACTACGCGATAAACATACTAGAAAGTATGGGAGTAAATATACTATTTCCCGCATAAGTGCGTGTGTGAGTCAGATTTTTGAGAATAGATATTATTCAGAAAGTTGGACAAGGTGTATAAACGATTGATCGGGCATAATTACGTAATGAGAAAATAGTCGAAGGCATTCCGATAAATGAAGGAAAAAGTCCCAGATCAACCAATACCCAATATCGATGATGGGTTGACGCAGGAGGAAGCCCATAGAAGACAGTTAGAGTATGGCCCAAATGAGGTCGCTGAGAAGAAGACTATTCCAATACTGCGCTTCTTGAGTAAATTTTGGGGCTTGACTCCCTGGATGCTCGAGTTCACCGTTGCCTTAGAGTGGGTTTTGGGCAAGTACCTCGAAGCCTACGTGATAGCCATCCTTCTAGTATTCAACGCGGTCGTGAGCTACCTCCAGGAGGAGAAGGCGAACGGCGCCGTGGATCTCCTCAGACAGAAGCTTACGGTGAAGACCCGGGTGAGGAGAAGCGGGGAGTGGATCCAGGTGCCCGCGAGGGAGCTCGTCCTTGACGACGTAGTTCGACTTAGGGCCGGTGACCTGGTGCCAGCTGATGTACAGATCTCTGAGGGCCAAGTTGAGGTAGATCAATCAGCCCTCACCGGGGAGTCACTCACCGTTGAGAGGAAGCAGAGCGAATCTCTCTACTCTGGCTCGGTTGTGAAGCGCGGTGAGATCACCGGCGTAGTGACGGCGACTGGCTTGAAGACCTACTTCGGCCGCACAGCTGAGTTGGTCCAGATAGCGAAGCCCAAGCTGCACATCGAGGAGATGGTCTCGAAGGTCGTTAGGTGGCTGCTCATCATGGTCGTCTCCTCAGTTGGGTTGGGTATGGGGTTCGCCCTCCTAAGGGGAATACCCATAGAAGAGATTGCACCCCTCACAGTGATCCTCCTGGTCTCCGCGATACCTGTGGCCCTGCCTACGATGTTCACCATAAGCATGGCTCTCGGCTCCTTAGAGCTCTCAAAGAAGGGGGCCATCGTGACGCGCCTCGATGCGGTTGAGGACGCAGCGACGATGGATGTTCTTTGCGCAGATAAGACCGGAACCATAACGATGAACCAACTGACTATCGCTGACGTACTATCCGTCGGTACTCATAGCAAAGCTGATGTAGTTCTCTTCGGAGCTCTCGCATCCCAAGAGGCGAATCAGGACCCCATAGACATGGCCTTCATATCGAAGGCAAGGGAGATGCAGCTACCCCTAAATGAATATTCAGTCAACAACTTCTTCCCGTTTGATCCCTCAACTAGGCGAACAGAGGCGACCCTCAGGCATAACGGCGAGGATTTACACGCCTACAAGGGCGCAGTCAAGACAATCACAGGACTCTGCAGGGAATGTGGGGATGAGCTCGTACCGATTGAGCAAGGAATTGATGAGCACATCGCAAAGGGCTACAGGATCCTCGCAGTCGCTAAGAAAGCCCCCGGATTAAACCCTGAGTTAGTAGGAGTTGTCGCGCTCTACGACAAGCCCAGGAAGGACTCGCCACACCTCATCACCGAGCTCAAGCAGCTAGGAATCTCCGTGAAGATGCTCACCGGGGATGCGCTGCCAATAGCAAAGGAGGTAGCTGCTCAAGCTGGGCTCGGGAGCAATATCACCCACATAACCGATCTAAAAAACAGGATCAATGATAAAGAGACTCTCAAGGTCATGGAGGAGAGCGATGGCTTCGCGGAGATCTACCCCGAGGATAAGTACTTAATCGTAAAAGGTCTGCAGACCGGAGGCCACGTCGTCGGCATGACGGGGGACGGTGTGAATGACGCACCCAGTCTTAAGCAGGCTGAGGTAGGTATCGCCGTTAGTAATGCCACGGACATCGCGAAGAAAGCCTCAAGCGTAGTGCTCTCCCTCGAGGGCTTTGAAGGCATATTCGACATGGTTATCATTGGAAGGATGGTGTATCAGAGGATCTCCTCTTGGACCATAAATAAGATAATCAGGACCTTCAAGCGCGTCGTCTTCATAGTCCTCGCCTTCATCCTGACAGGCAGATTTGTGGTCTCCACCTTCAACATGATTCTGCTCCTCTTCCTAAGTGACTACGTAACGCTCTCTATCTCGACTGACCAAGTCAGGTACTCCGAGAAGCCTGAGAAGTGGAACACAAGTGGTCTCGTAAAACTCGGTGTGTCATATGGCTCCCTAATTATAGTTGAGTCGTTGCTGATACTCTACATAGCGCTCGGGTTCTTCGGTTTGGACTCTAACCTGGGGAAGCTTCAGACCTTCATCTTCGTCTGGCTCACCTTGTCGGGTTACTATACGGTTCTCTCGATTAGGGAGAGGAGGCACTTCTGGGAGTCAAGCCCAAGCAAATGGCTTTCCGTTGCACTAATCCTTAACACATTAATAGTCTACGTAATCTCAACCCTTGGCTTCCCTGGGCTAACCCCGATAACTAGCCAGGAGTACTTATTCATTCTTGCATATGGCTTCGCCACATGTCTCTTATTGAATGACCTTGTCAAGGTACCGCTGACCAAGAGGTTTAAAATCGCGATATGAGGAAGAAACTAGGCAACAATTAACTCGTGCGCAGTTGGGTTTTTCCTTTCATAGATTCATCACGTTGAGATCGTAATTGATCTCTGGGTTTCCCTTGAGCGTGTTACCCACATAACAGCGACTGACGGAGGATAATAGGCCGACTCTCTCTGCCTCAGTGAGATTAGCTTTCAAGTTGAGCCTGAGATTAAATCTAGCAACTCTACTCGGATCCCTCGCCTCTTGGGTGTCAACGTCAACCGTTAACCCCTCATCTTGGATATTGTGTCTCTTAAGATACCAGGCAGCATAGTATCCAGCGCAAAGTCCAAGTGAGGCAACCATTATCCTACTGGGACTCGGACCCTCTGGAGGCGTTTTTTCGTCTACTTGACCACTGATCAACTCGAAGCCGTCGATCTCGGCCTTCAACTTCGTCCCGGCTATTCGCGTGATTTTAATGCCCATTAAATCGATTGATCTTGGTACTCATTTGATAAATTTCTTTCCTAGGCAAATACCATGCGCGCGGTGTTCAACTCAAGGCTTATCACGGTTAAAGAAGCCTACACCTAAGAGGAAAACCACGTGATCACTGAGGAGCACAAGAAGCGGATTCTTGAGAGGATCGAGAAGAATTTCACTGAAGAAACGGATCTGCTGACCCGACTCGTGAAGACGAAGAGTATCATCGGACACGAGCAGGAAGCACAGAAGCTCTACACCAAATCATGCCATAATCTAGGGCTCAGCGTCGAGTTATTCACCCCCGAGAAGAACATAATCAAAGCTCACCCAGCATACACACCAATAGACCTCGACTACATCGATAGGACAAACGTCATCGCGGAATACAAGGGAATCAGTAGTGGCCGCTCTCTCATCCTCGGAGGCCACATCGACGTCGTCTCACCCGAGCCCATACCCCAGTGGACTCACGACCCATGGGGAGGAGAGGTCATAGGAGATCGACTATACGGACGTGGAGCCTCGGACATGAAGGCGGGTCTAGCAGCCAACATTTACGCGCTCAAGGCCCTATTAGACCTTGGACTCCGACCCAGAGGTAAAGTGATCCTAGAAAGCACCATTGAGGAGGAGCTTGGTGGAAGTGGCGGCGTTCTCGCCTGCCTCATACACGGCGTAACTGCTGACGGTATGCTGATCAGCGAACCCTCAAACGAAAAAATCTACGTCACCCACCCCGGCATCAGGTACTTCCGAGTCACCGTCCAGGGGAAGACGGCCCACGCCGCCCACTCCCACACAGGCGTCAACGCTATAGTCAAGATGGCGCCAATAATCAAGGCAATCGAGGCACTCGACATCGAGAGAGCTGAGAGGCTCAGATACCCGCTCGTTGAGAAACAGACTGGAAGACCATGCAACCTTTCCATGGGCAAGATGCAGGCAGGCGACTGGGTCTCAACAGTCGCAGGCTGGGCAACACTGGAGTGCAGAATAGGTTTCGTCCCCGGGG
>JBGPRA010000103.1:0-8006 GCA_041489375.1 Bathyarchaeia archaeon
ACTAGGCAAGGTGCTACGCAAGAAATAGGTGAGTTACTGTTGGAACATCTTCATTGGCATGTTCCTCAGCCGACGGTTCCCCTTTAGCTGCTTGAACATCTTTTTCATATTTTCATGCTGCTTGATCAATTCCCTGACCTCTGCTTCCGTCGTCCCTGAGCCACGTGCGATCCGCTTAATCCGGCTTGAGTTGATGACCTTTGGGTCATCCTTCTCCTCGACGGTCATACTCCTGATTATAACCTTCCACCTGTCAAGACGCTCCTCAGCCTTCTCCATCTCGTCATCTGGGAGCTGGTAGCTGAAGCCAGGGATCATGCCGAGGACCTTCTGGATCGGCCCCATCTTACTCATCGATTCAAACTGGTCGTACATATCCTGTAGGCTGAACTTGCCGCTCATCATTGCTCGGACATCTTTCTCGGAAGGTTGTATCTCGGCCTCCTTGACCTTAGCGACGAGTCCGTCGATGTCGCCCATACCGAGGAGACGGCCTACGAATCGGCTAGGAGCGAAGGGTTCGATGTCCTCGATCTTCTCGCCTGTGCCGATGAACTTGATGTGTGCACCCGTTGCCGCGACACCGCTAAGGGCGCCTCCACCTCTAGCTGTGCCGTCGAGCTTGGATACGATAATGCTTCCGAAGGGCGTCGCATCCTTAAACGCCTGAGCCTGAGGGGAGGCTTGCTGCCCTATGGTGCCATCAAGGACAAGGACGATCTCCTGCGGTTTTACCGCGGCAGCGATTTGCTGCATCTCCTCTATGAGTCTCTTCTCCTCCTTGTGGCGACCCGAAGTGTCTAGAATCACGACCTCATAGGTCTTGAAGCGCTCCACGCCATGCCTCGCTACGGAGATTGGGTCCTCGCTGTCGGCTTCACCATAAAAGTCGACCTTGATCTGCTCTGCCAACTGCTTCAACTGGTTGTATGCACCGGGGCGGAACGTGTCACAGGTAATGAGCCCTGTCTTCAAGCCTCTCTTCTGGTAGTAGCGGGCGAGCTTACCTGCTGTCGTCGTTTTCCCTGAGCCCTGAATGCCTATGAGCATGATAACATTCTGCTTCCCCGGCTGGATCTTTATTTCGTCCTGCTTCTCCCCGACGAACTTTGTGAGCTCGTCATAAACGACTTTTACGACGTGTTCGCGACGACTGATTCCGGGTGGTAGTTCCTCGTTTAATGCCCTCTTCTCGATGTTCTGGCTTAGTTGCATGACGAGAGCGACGTTGACGTCCGCCTGAAGGAGGGCTCGCTGGAAGTCCCGGATAAGCTCCTTCACAAGCGCCTCGTCGACAACTGGAGCTTTAATCACTTTTCGCAGCGCTTCGTAGAGGCTTGAACCGAGCTTCTCCAGGACCATCGGTTTTCGTATTGTATCCCGTGGGCGACTGGATTAAAGGTTGCCGTAGAAGAATGAAGGTAAAAGAGGAAGCGATTCTAACAAACCGATGCTATTTGACTATTAGTATCGCCTTTGTGCATTGGTCAACTACCTGGCGGCTAGTGCTCCCGAGTATCCAGCCGGAGATGCCACCTAGGCCCCTGCTTCCCATAACTATTAGGCTCACTCCCAGCCTATCTGCCTCCGAGACTATTGTCGACGAGGGACGCCCCTCCTTCAAAATGGTTTCGACCTTGAGATGGGGGTAAAGACTCTTAATTTCCTCCTCAGCTTTCTTTATGGACTGACTATAGTTCTCATGCATCCTCTCCTGTAGACTTGCGATGTCCATCGCCTGTGCGCCAAGCTCCGCGTTTGAGTAGATAGGTACAGACACCTTTGGCACTACTGTGACTATAACGAGTTCGCCTTCAAACATGGCAGCCATCTTCGCTGCATGGTCGAGTGCCCTCTTAGATGGGTCCGAGCCGTCGTAAGCCACTAGTACCTTGCTGAACACGGGGTCGAACATAGTTCTCTGTTTATTGTTGAGTCGTCTCTGGATTTAAGGTAGATTCAACTGCTTCTCATTTTTCCATAGGTGCGCCGCTTTTAGTAACTAATAAGATTGCCCTAACGAGTACGATAACATCTTCCTGTTTATGTGTGGGAAAAAGGAGTAAAAATAATAGTTTTTGAAACTTATCTCTTTAATCAGTATAGCTTTGTGTTCTTTAGGGCTTCAGTGGAAGCTTTCTCCTGTACTTCGTTGAGAGGTAAAAGGGGTTGTCTTGGTATTCCTGCTTTGTATCCCATACGATTTAGAGCAGCCTTTATTGCAGCGACCTGGGGGAAGCTAGCGACGAGAACATTGTTGACATGGCTAGCGGTGCGCTGCCTCTTCCCCGCCATGACGATATCCCCTCTCCCAAAAGCCTGATGGAGCTCGACGCATGTACCTGGAACGACGTTAGCAATGGCGAGGACGGCACCCCTCCCGCCGAGACTAAGGGTTGGTAAGAACATATCTGCAGCCCCGCTGAGGCAAGCTATCTTGTCTCCACAAAGACGAATTATCTCTGCCATATTACCGGGGTTACCACTGCTATCCTTAACCCCCGCAAGGCCACTACAGTCTTCTGTGATGCGATAGATGGTCTTGGGAGCGATACTGTAGCCTGTGAATTTGGGAACATTGTAGAGTATGACTGGTAGGTCGACAGCTGATAGTACAGCAGTGTAGTGACAGTAGAGCTCCTCCTCGGAAGGACGGAAGAAGTAGGGTGTTGTGATCAACGCCGCCTCTGCTCCAGCATTCTTGGCGTCCCGTGTGAGCTCTATAGTCTCCCTAGTCGCCATCGCTCCGGTACCTGCGATAACCTGTGCTCTCCCATTCACCTGGTCGATAACAAAACCGAGAACCTCTGCGATTTCCTCCTTGTTGAGGTAGGGGGACTCCCCAGTGCTCGCGTTGGCGACGATGCCGGATACACCGGCTCTTACCCAGTACTCGATGAGCTCCCCCAGTGCCTCATACTGTATCTCTCCCTTCGTGTCAAATGGAGTAACGTTTGGTACGTAGACGCCCTCGAGATTCAGCTTTGTCATGTTATTGAATTCTCCCGCCGAGGTTAAAAACAGGTGCGGGTGTTGGCTTTATAGGCTCCGTCCCTGCATCCTCTCACTCGATGGCTCGGTTCTACCCCCCCGGCGTCCCCAGGAGTATACAGTACCCCGAGATGCCTCTCTACGGTTTCCTTGAAAATTCCGCTAGGAAATTCCCCAATAGAACCGGCGCATTCTACCTAGGCAACAGCGTCATGTACACTGAGCTTTGGGAGAAGGCGCTACGCTTCGCTTGGCACATTAAGTTGCTCGGAGTCGAGAGCGGGGATAGGGTGGGTCTCATCCTCCCGAATACGCCCCAGTTCATTATTGCCTTTAACGGTATCCTTGCTACAGGGGGCGTCGTGGTCGCGATTAACCCCCTCAACCCAGTTGAGGAGGTCGGTAGGGAACTTGCTGAAACCGGGTGCAAGGTGCTAGTTGTGCTCGATAGACTTCTTGAGAAGCTACCTGCTAGTTATTCTGGAAAGATAGTTGTAGCGAGAGCCGCCGAATATGCTCCTGTCCACCTCAGGCTCCTCAGTAGTCTAGTATACAAGGGTACAATCCCTGAGAAGGCATTGAAATTTGATGATATGGCGATCGGGAGACAAGCTCAACCAGTAGCGGTCACACCAAAGGATGACCTCGCTGCCATTTTATACACCTCCGGAACCACCGGGCAACCAAAGGGAGTAATGCTGACGCATTACTCACTCGTCGCAAATGCCCTGCAAAGTTATTATTGGCTCAGGGGCTGGGGTTACAGTGCAAAGCCTCAACCAATGGGATGGCCACTGATCCTCTGCGCTGTTCCCTTTTTCCATAGCTATGGGCTGAACATACTCAATGAAGCAGTCAGTTTCGGGTGCACTCTAGTTCTTATCCCCGATCCAAGGGCTGAGCTAATACTGGGTGCCGCTCAGAGGCACCGCGTTACCCACATGCCCCTCATCCCCCGATTTGTATCGGAGATACTCACACACCCAAGGCAATGTGACTACGACTTGAGCAGCGTCACCACTGCATCCAGCGGTGGCGCATCCATCAGCCCGGAGCTGATGAGGAGGTTTGAAGAGATAACAGGCGCCAAGTTCTATCAGGGCTATGGTCTCACAGAGGCAGGTCCGGCTACCCACGCTACGCCAATCACAGGAAAGCGTAATTACCTCAGCGCCGGTATGGCTTACCCCGACACTGAGATCAAGGTAGTCGACACACAGGTAAGCGAAGTAGAAGTCTCACCCGGGGGAGTGGGAGAGCTCCTCGTTCGAGGCCCCCAGATAATGAAGGGTTATTGGAAGGCTCCTGAGGAAACAATGAGGGTCCTCATAGATGGTTGGCTTCACACTGGAGATGTCGTTCGCATCGATGAAGAGGGGTGGCTCTACATCGTGGGCAGGAAGAGGGACAGGATAGTTGCCGCTGGGCATACGGTTTGGCCCATAGATGTCGAGGCGGTTCTCACTAGTAGCCCGGAGGTAGAGCTAGCGATAGCCATCGGCGCTCCCGACCCTCTTCGTTGTGATACTGCCATCCATGCCCTGGTGGTCCTTAAAAGGGGCTATAACAAGAAGGAGGTCGAAGCCCGCTTGTTACATTTGTGCAGGGAAAAACTACAACCTCACCAGATCCCCGAGAGGATCGAGGTTGTCGATAGCCTCCCCTTAACTAATATGGGGGAGATCGACCGCATCGCAGTAGAGGCGGAGATTGAGCGTCGCCTAAAGAAAGCTATGGGCGACTACACGCAAAATAATTCCCCAAATAAATCATAAGCGTGATGAACCATCATTCCCCATGCTCCCGCCAAAACAAGTCCTCAGGGACAGGATTGTCCGGATAATAGCTGCCACCCGCTTCCCCTTTATTGACCAGACTACGTGGGACGAGGGAAGGTGCACCTACGTCAACACACAGAAGGAGAAAACGTACGCGATCGTTGGTCCACGTGGAAAAATCTACCCCGGCATCTTGGTCCTAAACCCTGATGGAGCCATCAGGGAAATCGGAGAGGTCGAGATGGAGGTCAAATCCAGCCTCGCCACGAAGTGGAGTATCTTTTCAGCAAAGACGGGGATGGGTGAGAAGTACAAGAAGCTCTTTATCTACGTCCCGTTTGGGGAAGGGAATAAGGCGAAGAGACTCCTTGAGGAGAAAGGGATAGAGTACGCAGGGCTACGAGAGTGGAGCATAGAGGAAGGTACGCTTGTAATCCGACCTGTAGTCACACCTGATATGGATTATGACCACAGGGTTAGCTAGGGGGAAGCAGTAAGCTCGCAAGATAGTCTTCTGCTTGCTTGATTGCCGCTTCATCGTACATGCTATCTAGTTCCCTCTTCAAGTACTCCCCCAAGGCCCAGTGAATGATGCCTGTTTCCTTATTGTATGTAATGAGTCTCATTTCCTCTAGAGTTTGGAGTTCCGAATAGAAGTCGTCACTGATTCTACTGTTCCCCCCATGTAGAAAGCTGTAAAGTTCACCCCGCTTAATGGCCTTCTTCTCGTGGACAACCATCGCTATATGAATTGTAGCCTGGTTGAGGCCTCTGATTCGTATGCCTACTTCTCTAACGAAACGCTCCTTGATGATCTCCTTGAACTTCCCTGAGACGTCCAACTGTGTGAAGATGGTGGGTTTGTCGTATTGGATTATCTGTTGCATTCTCTGGTCAATTAGTTGGTTTAAGTCATCTATGGTGAAGCCAGGTCGTACAGCGGGGACTTGGGTTTTGGTAGCCCTCTGGTCAGTGGTATCCTGCTGTCTGACCAGTTGATCAAGCTTTGATGTGCTCGTGATAAGCTCTTTTCGGAGGGCGTCGATCTCGCTTCGCAGTAATTCGAATTCGTTGTCTCTGCGCGTAAGCTTGATCTCTAGCTCCTCTACCTTACGGAGAGCCCGGTCCCCACCTAGGTCAGGGAGGAAGCGGCGTATCCCCGTCTGTGTGCTTTGTGTTGCCTCCCCAGAGGCGGATTTCATGTACTTTCCTGCTTCTGTGGCTGGTATCTCACCCATTGCCACTTGACGTCCGATCTTCGCGGGGACCCCTGCAGGGAGGACGTAGACCTTCCTGACATCGTCGCCGAGGATGGCTATGAAGTGGCCGAGGGGCAGGGACCTGATCTCCTCGGCGTCGATTTTGTTTTTCCCGATCTGCTCCCTAACTCTCTCCACTTCGTGCCCTTCCCGCTGTCTGCCAAGAATCCAGTTATTGCATTGGCGGAGGGGCATCTTGTCTATTCCAGCGATGTCTTGGCTGTCTATGAAGAGGTAGTTACCTATGGCGGCGCCTTTCCTGATGAAGGTTTCCGCATAGAGCTTCACCGGCGTATTCCTCCCCTGTGGGATGTGCTCCCACGCTTCCGGGACGATTAATATCGTATCGTGGAGATTATTGATGACATACTCCATTGTGCTTTGAATTACGAGTGACTGAAGCTCCACCGTCATCTCGGTGAGATCCATTACGTTAATGCCATCAATTAGATCGAGGGTCTTGCTGAACCTGAGCTTCTCTATCTGGGGGACAACTATCTTAAGGTACTCCTCTAGAGCGGTGTAAATGTTCTCAGAAAGCTGCTTTGTCGTCTCGGAGCGCAGTGTCTGAACGTTCTCGAGGACTTCTCTGAGACTCTTCGTGCCCTGAGTTGCTTTCATTATCCATGGGCGCTCGAACTTCATCTTTTCTCGCATGACCGCCTCCAGTAAGGTGGCGACGTACTGCCAGTCGGCGCGCTCCTGAAAAAATGGGGTTATCTCACGGTAGTTGTTAAAGCCCGACTCCCCGCGCTTCGTCTTAAAGGCGATGGCGCGTCTATTCGCGCGGCTGATGATCGCCTCTAGGGTCGTGGTCTTACCAGATAGCTGGGTCATCCCTGTGATAACGGTGTGGTGGAGGCTCATCTGTACCTCCTTCCCGGTGCCGACCTCGAAGCCCAGCATAATCTTGATCTCGCCCATACTCTCATCAACCGAGAATGACTGAGTATCTCTCACATTACAGACTTAAATCAATGAGGGTTTACGAACCGCTAAAAGATTGGGGGTGGAGCACGCCAAATGAGTATTGTTAATCGTAGAGCCTAATTTTAGCCCTCTCATCGGCTTCCATGAGTCTCAGAACAAGGGCACCGACTGGCTCAACCTCGGCGAGCCTTCTCTCCCTCACCGAACCGTAGCTGATGAGGTTGAATTTCCTCAGTATACGGGCGTTTAGCTTCAAGGTTGAAAGTGGTATTCCCGTCTCTTGGGATAGCTTGTTTAGGAGACCAGTCAAAGGCTGACTGTTGCTTGCTACCCTATTGAGTATTAGGAGCTGGTTATCGTTTAAGGTTCTTAGAAGGAGTCTGCGGAGGTTTTCCACTCCGCTGATCGATATTGGAGATGGTTCACTCTCTTCACCCGTGGAAAATCCACCCCTAATATATTTAAAAGCTTGTTGGGCAGGGTAGACTGCCCTATCGGATGCTACTACTCATAACGAGAAAAATTTCTAGATGGTATGCGCGACGAAGCGGTGGAAAATCGTTTTTCTGATACAAGTAACCTTAGGCGCCGGTCGCTGGTTTTATACCCTGTTATGGCTTATACTTCCCGATTACCTTGGTCAAGGAAGCAGCCCTAAACTGGATAGACGAGAACGAAAAGGAGATCATTAGGATTAGCGACAAGGCGTGGGAGTACGCCGAGGTCGGCCTACAGGAGACGAAGACAAGTAAACTCTTCGCGGACTGGATCGAGAAGCAGGGATTCAGGCTGGAGAGGGGTGTTGCGGAAATGCCCACCGCCTTTTTAGCGACGTGGAGTAACGGCGACGGCCCCACAATAGGCCTCATGGGCGAACTCGACGCCCTCGCAGGCCTCAGCCAGAAAGCCGTCCCTTACAAATCGCCTATAAAGGAGGGAGCGCCGGGACACGGCTGTGGTCATAACATGCACGGCACCACGGCCCTCGCCGCGGCTGTCGCTATGAAAGTGGAGATGGAGGAGAAAAAGGTCACGGGCACAATAAAGA
>JBGPRA010000104.1:0-8004 GCA_041489375.1 Bathyarchaeia archaeon
AACGACGAGTACATGGTGACGGTGGCGAATGTCGTCGGTAACTCGGGTAAAATTGCGTTGGCGAAGCCTTACCTCGCTCAGAGGGGCGCGGATGAGCTTTTGAAGGTGGATAAAATCTCGATCACTCCGCACCTGACTGAGGAGTGTAAAAGAGTCATAGCTGGGGCAACCATCGAATCCTTCGACATGTTCTTCAAACAGATTAAAAATAGGAATGAGGTTCTTGAGTTTGTGAAGAGCCATTTGAACAGCCCAAGAGCCTCTCTAAAGGATAAAGCTGAAAAATTCATCAAAAAATGGGATCATTAGACCACGCGCTACTAATACTCCTTCGCGTGCGCGACTAGGTTCGCGCTCGTACTTGAGGCTCCATATTTATGGATGCCTTTGAGTGTGGGGTCAGACTATTGGGGCGTGTACGTGTAAAAATATTTAAGGAAAAGTAATAAAACAATATAGCATATATTAAATTATGATAGATTCGCGTGTGCGAATAGTTAAAGAATCTGTGGTATGAGGAAATTAGAGATGAAAAAAAATGAGTAGTAATACTCTCAAGAGTGACCTGATCAATGAGCTACCGAGCGGTGTGAAGGCGAATTTATCTCCTGGGGAGACGGTGGTGCACTACCTGAGGACCTTCCAGGTATTCTCCAAACCCGACTACATTATCCTCACAAACATCCGCCTCGTCTACTTCAACGAGAAGCACCTAGGCCGCTACGACTTCAGATCCCTACCTTTCCAGAAGCTGCTCAAGATGGATGCGAACCGAGGAATCTTCCTATGGGGGAACATCTCGTTTAAGAACGAGGATGGGACGCTGATCTTGCTAAAACTGGTAAGCCGCGGAAAAATGGAGGGTTTTATCGAAGCCCTAAAAATATCTTACAATAACATAGCTGTGGAGCCCATTACCATTGAGTATAACAATAAACTGTTCGGCAGAGCCACATGGGAGTTTAACAAGCCTAAGGAGATAATCTTTAGGCAATCCTCAGACCAAACCAAACAACCCGATGATCCTCTTAACCAACTTAAAATGAGGTACATCAGAGGCGAGATAACCGAGAACGAGTACAGAGATAAGCTCCGAGTCCTTCAGGGCGGATAATCAGAGGCGCGCATGTGAGACGAGTGAAGAAGTGTGGTGTTTGGGGAATAAGCTCCGCGTACCTGATGTAATCCCAAGTATATTTTAATGCGCAACTGCATCAACTCTATGTTAAGTTGACTATCCTCCTCTTCAGGCTCGACCCCTATATGAGGGAGATCGACGCTACGGTAACGAGAGTCGAAGACAACTTCGTCGTCTTAGATAGAACGTGTTTCTTTCCCCGGGGAGGCGGACAGGCTGGAGACATAGGCGAGGTATCAGGCTCAAAGATTGTTAACACGCTGAGCAATGGAGAAGAAGTACGCCACATCACCGAAGGCACCGCTCCCTTCACATCTGGGCAGCTGGTCCACGGCGCAATCGATTGGCAGAGGCGCTACAGAATAATGCGTCTCCACTCGGCGTCTCACCTCGTCTATTACGCCATGCAGGAGGTATTCGGAGACCGTTGCAGACCCACCTCCTCCGGCATGCTGGACGAAGTTAAGGACCGCTCCGACTACCTCTTCGACGAACCCCTCGATAGAGGGAAGCTCGCAATGGTCGAGGACAGGGCCAACCACCTGATCGCCAATAGGCTACCAATCACGCTCAGTCTAGAACCTGGATCCAAGGAGAGGCTCCTATGGAAGGTTGCTCCCTTCCCAGCTATGGCCTGCGGCGGGACTCACGTCCGGAACACTGCTGAGATAGGCCGCGTCTCATTAAAGCGTGGGAGCAAACCTGGGAGGGGTAGGGAGAGAATCGAGTTAACGCTTGTCTAAAATCAGAGAACATTAAAAACCCGAGAAAGCAAAATCTATTAAGATTAAAAACGATTGAGAAACGCCGTAACTTTATGGCTTATCATCAAATCTCCACTTAAGTGACACCGTCCTAAAATGTTCCAAGATTACATCTTCTCCGGCTTCTCGGAGTCCTCAGTGCTCAGCGTTATGCTGAAGTTCTCCTCCGTTTCCCTCCTGAACACGACCTTCAACTCTGTATGCTTCAGGTACTCAGGTTGACCCCCTACCACGCGAAATGGGCGGTCGTGACCAGGATAATATAAGTCAGGTTTTAGATCTTTCAGCCTCGCTATGCTTCTCCTCGCCTCCTCCTCAGAGACTGAAATATAATCAGGTAATCCACGGAAGTAGGATCGCAGGGTCGGCATCGCGTCACCTGTGAATAGAATGGTTCCCTTATCCGTCCCAACGACCACGGATTGATGCCCGGGAGAATGGCCAGGTGTCTCTACAACGCACACATTTTTCGAGAGAGATTGGTTGCCTTCCACAGCCTTGACTTTCATGTTCTCCAGCACCCTCCCAATGTAGCTTGGAGTTGCCCAGTCGTAACCCTTTATTGAAAGGGCATGGCGGAGCTCCTTGGAGTTGATCACTACCTCAGCGTTCCCGAAAAGCTCCAGGTTTAGGACGTGGTCCCAGTGCGAGTGGGTGAGAATCACTGTGTCGATGTCCGCGGGCTTCAGACCCAGCTTCTCTAGGGAGCTCAATAGCTGCCTCCTGTTCCCGAAATGCCCTGTGTCCAGAAGCATGTTGCCGTCATCGCGCACGAGGGCTACAGTGGCGATGCCAAGCGATACAAGGTTAGTTCTGAAACCATTGCCCTGAAGCACGACTTCGAATTTAGCCATCACATTCACTCCTCAAGTGGTACTTTAGATGAAATCGTTTTTTGAAGTCAAAAGCTTGATGCTGGCTATCAAGTGGGGCTGGTAATAAAATAATGGCACACAAAACACACTCGCTTATGTAGACTTTACCTAAAGACAGCGATCTGACCCGTATGATATAGATTATGGTGTAGCACGCCGTGGAGAAGAATACGATAGTTGTACGCTTTACCTGGAACTTTTTCCTCGAGTCTAGTTGCTGAGAAGCCCAGTAGAGCGTTAAGTAAGGCGTTAACAGTTCTTTCTAGGTCAGCGACTGATGCACGCCACTCTTCCTCATTTGCTCCGATTGGTGGCCAATCCTCAACACCCTTTGACTTGGGCACATCTTCACCATTCAGCCCCTTCAACGCCACAATCATCCAGTAATTCATGTGGTTAACGAGCTCCCAGATGCTGTGCCTATGTGATAGAGGCCGAAGCCTCGCCTTATCGATGGTGACTCCCTCGAGAACCTGAATCATGTGAGGTCCATGCCATGACCTGCCCCTGAAAGTCGTCTCTATCTGATCATAGAGAAGTTTCACTTCATCCATGGCTATCCAATCGGAAATCTATTTATAAAAATAAAAATTTGTATGCATGTTTCGCATGTGCGAACACTTATGTTTAATAGTAATAACACCCAAAATCCTAGGAACTAAAGGATCGTACCCGCGTTGCCATATAGAAAGGAGACTCCACCAACAAACTGCCCACTATGTGGCAGGAGCATGTCAGTAGTCAATGGCTTGAAAGACTTTAGCATCCAATTCTGCTACACTCATGGAATATATGGGGTGGATAAGGCTACAAATGACACGTGGGTCTTGGAGGGATTCGACAGCAAAATGGCTCCGATTAAGCGTAAATGGTACACGATTGAGAACCATAAGCCCTTAACAATGGTCCGTTACAGGGAAATGGTGAAGTGGGCTAATCTCAAGAGACTGGAAGATAAATGAGAAACCGTACCTCCCGTACCACGCGTTGCGCGTGCTGAGAGTCTTTACGCACTTGTTTCAAGTATTGTAGCTCTCTACGTGTGTGCTCTGTGAAGCTGAGCTAAGATTATGACCATACCCGCGATAGGTTTATTGAACAATTTTTTATTTAATCTTCGTGCTGGTAGTAATCGAAATTACAAATCTCCTCGAAGCCAAGCTTCCTGTATATAGGGTACCCCATATCTGTTGACGTCAGCACAGCGACCTTGTACCCGCGGTTCCTGGCGCTGAGAAGGGAAGACCAGCTGATGGCTGTACCGACGCCCTTCCCACGCGCCTCAGGCATGGTGGATACGAAGTTCAGCCTGGCTACACATCTGCCATAGAATATCTGGGTGGAGGCGACGGGCACCTTATTGTAGAATCCAAGGTACTTTGCGGCCGGCTGATCGTCCCTGACACCAACCGCCTGAAAGACCCTCGAACCAGGTTCTAGGAGCCTCTCGAGACCGTGGCCGACCAGGAACACCCTTGACCATACTGGGAGGGTGGCCTCATCAACAACCTTTCTGATTTCAAGGCCCTTCGGTAGGGGGAAGTCCTCTTTGAGTTCCTCGAGGTTCATGGCCATCAGCGGATGTGTCTCCTCGACTCTCCTGAACCCGTGACGTTCGAGGCTGCTGCCAAGGTTTAGGGGACGCGTTGAGGAGTATATGGGCCAAGTCCATCGGTGACTTAAGTTAGAGTAGAAGTTTATCGCTTCCTCAATCTTCTCATCCACTAAGTCGTCGTCGATCCGAGTGACGAAAACGCCATCGATTAATCCCGTATACACCTTCTTCATGTACCGGTTCTCCTGGACAATCCCCCAGGGAGTCGACGTGAACATTCTCCATACCTCGTACCATGACTCCTCGATGGCTTCCATGAGTTTTTCATCGTCTATGCTTCTAATCACGCAGGGTCACTCCTTGCATTTTTTAAATACACGAGTGCAAACTTGGCCTTTATTTTTAATCAACGTCTGACAACCATCCTTTGGCTATGAAGTAGACAATCAAAACAAGTGCTAATGACAATGCGACGATGCTGACTTTCCATAACTCCCATGGCCAAGGATTGTCAATAAGGTTCATCCCGAACAGGGAGCCAATCACTGAGGGGAGAGCAACGATCGCTGTTATAGCCGCCATTAACCTCATCGCCTTATTCATATCATGGGAGAGTGTGTCCATGTGCAAACTGATCATGTCTCTTATAGTCTCAAGCGTCATCTCGGCCATTTCTTCTATACCGACTGCTCTGTCATAGATCGTGTCAATCATGCGCCGCTCCTCCTCATTAAAAGGCTTGTAAGCGCTCTCCTGGGTCAGGGATTCTACCGTAATTCTGAAATGCCTTAGAATCCGGAGAAGGTTACTAACATCTCTTCTGATGTGAAATGCCTCGGCATAAAACTTCTTTGGCCAGGGGGGGATAGCAACCTCCAACCTGTCCGTATACCTTTCGAACTCTTCGACGTGCTGCTCATAAGCCTCCAGCATATGTAAAAACACTATATATGTGACAATAGCGGGTATAGAAAGCCCTAAGAGATCCTTTGACTCCAACTTCTCAGCTACCTTCCCCTCGATGCCCGACCTTGTACTTGAGAGGGTGATAACACCGATTTTATTCGTTAAAATTACTACAGGGCTACGGAAGAACGAGAACTCCTTACTATCTCGCGATAGAGTAAGATACCACGAAAAGATTTTCGTGTACTGCTTATATGAGTCAGAGTGTGGATAATTAGAACGGAGCCTCTCAATAAGAGGCATCCCAAGGACCTCGGACAGGTGGCTTAGATCTTCGAGTGAGGGGTCATTCACGTTAATCCAAGTTGGTCTATTGAAAATAGCCTTGAGCTCGTCAAAGGTAGCATCTACCAGCTGACCGTTCTCCCATACGCTGAGCTTCATATGTTTCCTCTTCGCTTAATTAAATAATGAAACCTTGTAAAAAGATTATATTCCTTTTATTCTCACGTAAGGTTATACGGATCCTTGAGATGTTACTCTACCTCTAGATGGCAAACAAATAGACTCTTTTTTCTTTCCGTGCTATCCAATAGGTCTTTTAAGGAAAATCATCATATCACTCCCCATTGGGTTGCGTTCAGATTGAAGCAGTACATGAAGATCCTAGTGGCTTATGATGGTTCTGCTCCCGCTGATCAGGCACTCTTTGAGGGTATTGATCTAGCTAAGAATTTTAAAGGCTCAATCACAGTGCTCAGCGTCTACTGGAACACAACCGATGGAGTCAAAGACCAGATCTTACTGAGGGCTGAGAAGAGGCTAATGGAGACTTTTGTGAAATACCAGATAGTAGCCGAAAATAATCAGTCTCCAGCTAGCCAGATAATCCGAACGGCCCGCAACGGTGGATTTGATTTACTCATCATAGGCGGAAATGGACAAGGCAACAAGCCCTGGATGTTAGGCTCGACCTCAAGCAAAGTGGTCAACGAATCGCCATGCCCAGTGCTCGTCGTGAAATAGAGAAAATGCGCTGTCTATCATTCTATAAATTCATGCGCGAATGAGGAGTTATTGGCTTTCTATATAAATCGCGCTATCCGTGTGTATATTCTGCTCTCTATATTTTATCAGACATGTGCAACTTTAATTCATAATAGGAATTTCTTCAGACTCTTGATCTTACCCGATGGATACCTCTTGACAAGACAAAGGTTATGCAATTTTTGTTCGAACCCGAATTTTACCCCCGAAAGACTACTCCAAGCCTTATCAAATTCATTTTCTACTAAGTCATCCATTGCCACAGTTATGTGAGGAATCCAACGCTCTGGAGAATATTCCTCGAAAACTGTTACATGATAACTCTTCAAACGCTGATCGATGACTTCATTTATTCTGGCTATGTCCCTCGATTTTTTGACTCTCAGGTAAATCACTCTCTTATCGAAGCTCCCGAATCCATCAACCTCGATCTTAAATGGTTTGGTCTCAGTGGCTAAGTCTCTGAACTCACTGGTTAGTAATTTGATGTCTGTTACTTCCCCGCCTTGGAAGGTTATATTCGGGTGATTAAAGGTTTGAACGCCAATTGAGTTGTATTGTTTTTCGAATAGCTTCCATAGTCGCTTCACTTCTTTGTAGTGTTGGTCTTCGATTATCGACAGAATACCAATTGTATCCATGGAGAGTCGGTCTCGTTTAATCGGTATCAGGTGGAGCTGAGGATAAGACTATGGCCCCAAACCCAAACCCCCACGAAGAGGTGGTTTGAATCTCTGAAACTAATGGATTCCTGATTAACTTAGTTTATATACTAATTCAATTACGGGGAGGAGAGGATTGGCTGAGAAGACTGCTTTAATCACGAGATCTGAGACGCTTCCCCAACCATATAGAGCAGGGGGATCCATGACTATCTCGTTAGAGACATACTACGCGAGCGTGGGAGAAGGCCACGAGGATTTAGGTAGAACATATCTGAGGCTTCGAGAAATCGGAACATTCACATCAGATACCCTGTATCCAGTGATACGTGATAAAATAAATGAGACCCTTAGAGTGGAGCAGCAGAGAGAGCAGAAGATGCTGGATTTGATGGAAAGAGGCGTGGAGCATCGGAGACAGATGCTTCAAAGATGAAAAGAGAAACCTATGTAATATATTTACAGTTGTACGCACTACACTGGGAAATGTTATCACCATTCCTCACATGCTCTAATGCATGGCTAACCCAACTTACCAAAAACTGAAGAAACACGTAGACAGGATCAGAATAATCGACACCCACGAACACCTCCCACAAGAGAAGGACCGCATAGGTCGAAAGGTGGACGCCCTCTCGGAGCTGTTCCTACACTACACCTCCTCAGACCTTGTCTCAGCAGGGATGAAAGAGGCAGACATAACAACAATCAGGGACACATCCAGGCCTCTCGATGAGCGCTGGGGCATCTTGGAACCCTGGTGGGAGAGGATAAGAAACACGGGTTACGCCAGAGCCATAGAAATCGCTGCCCGAGACCTCTATGAAGTACAGGACATCTGCTCAACAACCTACAAGGACCTCTCAAACAGAATGAAGGAAAAAAACAGAGAGGGCCTCTACAGGTGGATACTCAAGGATAAAGCGGGCATCGACATCTCGATACTGGACGACCTATCTGGCGAATATGAAGTAGACCGTGACTTCTTCGCCCCAGTCCTTAGGATTGGCGACATCGTGACCCCAAGCGACAGAAACGAACTGGAGATCCAGGCAAA
>JBGPRA010000105.1:0-7980 GCA_041489375.1 Bathyarchaeia archaeon
AATTCATGTTCTCGATTAATGGGCTATACTCCGCTAACCTCGCCCTCGATAGAGCGGCGTCAGAGATGAGGGACGGGGTCGTAGTCTTCGTCGATGAGTATGGCCGACTAGAGTCCAAAAGCAAGGGCATCCACCCCGGCGCTTTAAAGGTTGCCGAGGCACTCAAACGAGGAGGAATAGCAGTCTACCTATGCCGCGACGACAAGGTCTACGAGGTAATCGACCTCCTCAGGGGGAGAACGGCTAGGGTCTTCAACCTCGAGGCCGGTGACGCTGACGCCCTCCTCCGGATCATACGCAGTTGCTCAAAGATGTAGATTCTAAATACCCCATTCACGCCTCTACACTATGCGGTTGGCGCTCATGGAATACGACAGGATTCTAAGCGACCTACTCAACAGAGACGAGTACCTCGTCGTCGGGAAGAAGACGGTGAGGTCGGACGCCCTCGACAAGCTGCTTGGGAAGGCGAGATTCACTTCCGATTACATCCCTAAGGACACTATGACTGTAAAAGTGGTCAGAAGCACTATGCCCCACGCCCTGCTTAAGCGGGTCGACACATCGGTGGCTTTGAAGGTCCCCGGAGTAGTTGCAATCCTCACGGCCAAGGACGTACCGGGTGAGAACGAGATAGGCTACGCCCTCCCCGAGCAGCCCTTTCTGAACAACAATAAGGTCCACTACGTCGGCGACCCCATCGCCCTCATCTGCGCCATCGACGAAACGACGGCGCAGGAGGCTACGGAGGCCGTTGTGGTGGAATACAAGCCACTGCCTGCGGTGTTCGATATCGATGCCGCTCTAGCCGAGGGGGCACCCATAATTCACAAGGAGAATAACGTCGCAGTAAGGACGAAGATCAGGAAGGGCGACATAGCCAAGGGATGGAAAGACTCCGACGTCGTTGTCGAGGACACATACTGGTCACCTTACCAGGAGCATATGTGCCTTGAACCCGAGGCCGCTTACGCCGTCCCAGACGGTGTCGGCAAGGTCACGATCATCGCGTGCATGCAGAGCCCCCACCTCGTTAGGGAGAAGGTCGCTAGAGTCCTCGGCTGGAAGCTTAACCAGGTAAGGGTCATACAGGCTTTAACGGGAGGCGCCTTCGGTAAAAAGGACGACACTGGTCCACTCATCAGCGGATACGCTGCCTTGGCAGCCATAAAGACGGGGAAGCCAGCCGCCTATATCATGGACCGTAGCGAGGTGCTCTCAGTCACCCCGAAGCGATTCCCCGTCCGATTTAAATACAAATCTGGAGCAGACAGCAAGGGAAAGTTAACCGCTGTTGAGGTTGAGATCACTCTCGAGGTGGGCGCCTATGCTAACCGGGCACCCTTTTGGCTCTGGAGGCAGACAGCTCACGCCTGCGGTCCATACGAGGTCCCCAACGTCGCTGTCGACGGGCGCGCCGTCTACACCAATAAAGTCTACGGCGGCAGCTACCGCGGCTTCGGAAACCTCGCCCTCCACTTCGCTGCGGAGCAGCAGGTCGATAAGCTCGCCTATGAGCTCGACATGGACCCAGTCGACTTCAGGATGAAGAACATCCTAAGGGTCGGGTCACGCACAACATGCGACCAACTCCTCGACAGCAGCGTCGGTATCGACAAGTGTCTGGCGGGTGTCGCTAAAGCATCTGAATGGGCGAAGCACAGAGAGCCGGTCCGCGTTGGGACGAAGGTTAGGGGCTGGGGGGTTGGGTGCGCTTACCATGGTAACAGCACGAGCCGGAGCACACCAGACTGGAGCGCCGCCAGCCTCATGATCCACAGTGATGGCAGCCTTACCTACCGCACAGCGATCTGCGAGATAGGGCAGGGCTCACCGTTTGGCCACGCCAAGATAGTCGCCGAGATAATTGGCTGTAACCTAGACTCAATCAAGATAGAGCAGCCAGACACAGACTCCACCCCCGACTCAAAGCCTACTCACGGGAGCCGAGGCTTAATGATGGGTGGTACAGCCGCCGCCGACGCAGCCATAAAGCTCAGGGAACGGATAATTAGAGTAGCCTCTAACATGCTCGACTGCCCCGAGGCTCAAGTCGAGCTACGCGACAGCCAAGCCTACAACAGGAAAAAAACTTCCGTCAAGATACCATTCGCCGAGATCGCGGAGGAGATGCACATACGGGGCGAAAACCCCGGAAGCTATGGCTTCTACACTTCTCCACGACGATTCTTCGACGCCGAAACCGGACTTGGATACAACTACGCAGTCTATACCTTTGCTGCTTCAGTGGCGGAGGTCGAGGTCGACACTGAAACCGGGCAGGTAGAGGTCACGAAGATATGGCCAGCGATGGACGTGGGTAAGGCGATCGACCCCCTAAGTGTCGACGGGCAGATTCACGGCGCCATAAGCCACGGAATCGGCTTTGCCATCATGGAGAACCTCCAGCTAAAGGACGGAGTCGTCACAACAACAGGCTTCAAGGACTACATAATCCCCTCAGCCCTAGACACCCCCGAGATAGACAACACCATAGTCGTCGAAGAGGCATACAAGCACTCAGCCTTTGGGGCGAAAGGCGTCGGGGAGCCAAGCATCATAAGCATAGTCCCCGCAGTGGTCAATGCAATCCACCACGCCACGGGCCTCAGATTCAACACAATCCCCATCACACCAGATCGCATGCATAAGGCATTGAAGGAGGCTAGCAAGAAGTGAAGCCGCTCACTGGATTCAGTCTACATCGTCCACCCACACTAGTAGAGGCGCTGGAGATGATGTCCACCCTCGAGCACGCCCAGCCGATAGCGGGAGGCACCGATATAATCCCGACGTTCAAAGATCTAGGCTCCAAACCCGTCCACCTCATCGACCTCGGCCTAATTGGTGAGCTGAACGGGATCATGGAGGAGGACGGCAAGATACTCATAGGCTCGATGACGACCCACACACAGATACTCGCGTCAAAGGTCATTGCGAAGATCGCCCCCGCTCTCCACGACGCCGCCCGGTGGATAGGCAGCGTCCAGATCAGGAACAGGGGCACCATTGGTGGAAACCTCTGCAACGCTTCCCCCGCCGCTGACTCAGCGCCGCCGCTCCTCGTCCACGGCGCAGAGGCACACATATGCAGCCTCGAGGAAGGTCACTGGATACCCCTACTGGAGCTCTTCAAGGGGCCGAAGATGACAGTCTTGGAACCTAATGAGATACTCATAGGACTCAGGTTCCCCGCCAGCGCAGGTGCAGGGAGCAGCTTCCAACGCATAGGCCGGCGCAAGGGCTTCACCCTGAGCGTCGTCAACGCCGCAGTTTACGTTGAGAGGAACGGCGACGCACTTAAAGTGGCTAGGATAGCCCTCGGAAGCGTCGCGCCGACTCCCATCCGAGCCCCGCGAGTCGAGGACAAAATCAGGGGAAAGAAGATGAGTGAGGAGCTAATTGATGAGACTGCTGCTGCCTGCGTCGAGGTAGTGAAGCCCATCGACGACGTCAGGGGCACAGCTGAGTACCGGAAAGACATGACTGCGGTGCTGGTTAAGCGCGCCTTGCGTGAAGCATGGCGAAGAACAGGAGGTGAGCTGTGATGGTGAACTTCGAGCTAAACGGCGCTCACGTCTCCTTCGAGGCTCCTGCGACGATGACGCTTCTTGACTTGCTACGCATTGAGCTCAGGGTGACGAGTGTTAAGAAAGGGTGCGAGCAAGGAGAATGCGGAGCCTGCACCGTTTTAATCGACGGTAACCCCATGACCTCATGTATAATACTCGCGCCTCAGGTCGAAGGTCGCCACGTCTGCACAATCGATGGGCTCGCCGAGAACCCGCTAATGAAGGAGCTCAGGGAGGCCTTCATGGAGAACGGGGCTGTCCAGTGCGGTTTCTGCACACCAGGAATTCTGCTGAGCGCCTATGCACTGCTCCGCGACAATAAACGCCCCTCGGAGGAGGAAGTCAAAACAGCCATCGAGGGCAACATCTGCCGATGCACTGGTTACGTCGCGATAATCGAGTCTATACTCGATGCAGCGGAGCGTATCGCCCCAGACTGACCCCTAACTTTATCCTCTAACACCTTTTAGGACTCCCAGAATGTCCAACGAGACCTTCTGGGGGCATCTCGACCGACTCGTAGCTGAGAGCAGAGTCATCATAGATGTACCCAAGGGGGCCAAGAACCCCCTGTTCCAAGAGGAACCCCAATTCGTCGACTACGGTTACCTCGAGGGCACATCCTCCATGGACGAGGATGGCATAGACGTCTTCGTCGGCTCCGATCCCAGTCGGAGAGTCGATGCTATCCTCTGCACGGTTGACCTTTTCAAGAGGGACTCTGAGATCAAGATACTCATCGGTTGCACCGAGGTAGAGAAGCTTGCGGTTGAGCGACTTTACGAGGTCTTCCCCTCGATGCGCGGTCTCTTAGTTAGACGGTAACCTATTATGCCCCTTCCCAGCGGTTTTTAGCCTTCGAAGTTAAACACATGATCATGGTTTCATCGGAGGGCGTCCTTCACGAGATCGAGAGGCAGGCCTCGAGGAGGTGGCTACCGATAATCGGCGTGGAGAAGGCTGGGATTATCGCCAGGGTAGTTGATGAAGAGAAACCACGGCGAGCTTTAGAGGTCGGGGCAAATATCGGTTACTCCGCTATAGTGATCGCGAACCAAATGCCCAACGATTCAAAGCTGACGACGATAGAGGTCAACCACGCACTAGCCCATGAGGCTGAGTCTAACATAAAGAGAGCTGGGCTGGCGGATAGGGTGAATGTCCTTATTGGTGACGCCCTCGAGCTTATCCCTGGCATCGAGGGTCCCATTGACTTCGTCTTCTTAGACGCCGAGAAGGACGAGTACGGGCAATACCTCACTTTGATTGAGCCAAAGCTCCGCCCCGGTAGCGTAATAGTCGCAGACAACGTCGGCTCCTTCCCTCGTGCCATGAGTGATTACCTGGACCGGGTTCGCCGATCGGGGCTATACGAGAGCAGATACATCTCCGTCGGTTGGGACGGTATTGAGGTGAGCCGGATGCTCCAATCAGCGTGACCTCTTATTAATCTGGTCACGGATCATTTCACGGATGAGCGACTCTGAAATATTCAGCCGTGCCGGAGAGTCACTCGCTATAGGGCAGAGTGTAGTCCTGTGCACGCTGATCTACAAGGAGGGTTCGGGGCCGCGCGAGCTCGGTGCCAAGATGCTCGTGACCTCAGATGGGAGGGCCCTCGGTACTATAGGTGGTGGGGGGATGGAGAGGCTGCTCATCAAGGAGGCGCTAGAGGCTCTTGTGGAGGGGAAGCCGAGGACACTGCACTTTGCAATGGGGATACCTCCACGTGAGGGGATGATCGCCATCGACTCCAAGTGCGGCGGGGAGGTCAAGATATTTATGGATATAGTCAAGCCTGAACCACGGCTAGTAATCATGGGCTCGGGTTGGATAGCCCAGGCTACAGCTCGCTACGCGAAAGACTGCGGCTTTGAGGTCACGGTCGTTGACGACGCCGATACGGCAAGGCAGGAGTGTTTTCCAGGGATGACTATTATAGATGGCAAGTATCCCGAGTCGCTGAGAGGGGTAAATATTCGTCCAAGCGACTTCGTCGCCATTCTCCATGGGGAGACCCCGTTCGAATTGGCCGCTCTTCGCCACGCTGTCAAGGCACGCCCAGCATACATAGGATTACTCGGTAGCGCAAACAAGGCGAGGAAACATACGGAGCAGCTCAAGTCGGAAGGCTCCGACGAGAAGATTCTCAAGGCGATGCACGCACCCATCGGAATAGACATCAACGCTGAGACCCCCGAGGAGATAGGCGTGAGTATCGTCGCAGATATGATACGGGTCAAGCGGAGCTAGAGGTATATCTCAAACCATGACTCCTCGGCTTCAATGAGGCCAGATTCGGGCACGTGCGACCTATGTTTTTTTTTCTGAAGAGGCGCTTAGCGCGGTTGAAGTCATCAGGAGTGTCGAAATCGATAGTGCTCCACTTATCGCCCTCTATTGAGACATGGGCGTCGACGTGGCTGTCAACGACCTCCTTCAATGTACCTTTATGGCTCAGGATCTCACTGAAGAGTTGTGCACTGAAGAGGACTGGATGGCCTCTATTGCCGTTAAAGATCGGACTCACGATTAGGGCTCCAGGGAGGTCCTCCAAGGCGGCGAGCATCCTCTTGAGGAACTCGGGTCTTAGACCAAGCTGGTCGCCGAGGACAAGAAAGACCGCATCCGCACCCTTCACCACATTTAGACCAGCTTGGAAGCTGGTTGTCATTCCCTTCTCATAATCAGGGTTATAGGCGACAAGGACATCGTGAGCCTTCGCTATCTTCATGATGGAGTCTGGATTATAGCCGATGACGACTATCACCTCGTCAACGGTTTGAATCAACGATTCCAGCAGTCTGTCGAGGACCGTCTTTCCTTCGATCTCTAAGAGGAGTTTATTTACCCCCATTCGGCTGCTCTTTCCTGCAGCGAGGACGACGGCTGCTGTCTTCAAAGCTACTCCTTCATTTTGATAGCGGCAGATTGTACCGCCTTGACGATGTTGACATAGCCAGTGCATCGGCAGATATTTCCGTTCAGATACTCCCGGATCTCAGCCTCGTTGGGATTCGGGTTTTTATCTAGAAGAGCCTTGGTCGACATTATAAAGCCAGGAGTGCAGAAGCCGCACTGAACCGCCCCCTCGTCGAGGTAAGCCTGTTGTATCGGGTGGAGCTTGTTCCCATCGCTAAGCCCCTCCACAGTATCAACCCTGTGACCGTCTGCATCTACAGCGAGCATCATACATGCTAAGACAGCGTCTCCATTAAGGAGCACCGTGCAGGCGCCGCACTCTCCGATCCCACAACCATACTTGGTACCAGTTAGGCTCATTTCGTCCCTAATCAGGTTGAGGAGCAGGGTGTTGGGTTCAATGTCGAATCTTTTCTGCTTCCCATTCACATTTATGGTTATATTCATCTCTTATTCCTCCTATACCTCCGCAAATTTTGTTAGGGCCTCACGAATGAAGCCTTCGGCCACCTTCCTTTTATATGGTCCAGTACTGCGCCCGCTGTCGCGAGGCTTGATGCTCGAAGCGGCGAGCGATGCTGCTTTGTCAATGATGTTTTGTTCCAGTTTTTTACCGCAGATGTAGTCTTCGACGTTCTCCGTCCTCATTGGTGTTGGCGCGACTGTACCCCAAGCGAGGCGGATTTCTTTCACCACGCCACCATCCATTTTAACAGTGGCAGCGAGGCTGATTGTAGCGATGTCCATACTGGCGCGGGCAACTCTCACCCAGTACCCCTTCCAACCGTAGGCCTCTCTGGGTACAGTTATTCCAGTAAGCAACTCTCCCTCTTTGAGAACGGTTCGACCGGGGCCTGTGAAGAACTCGCCGAATGGGACCTTTCGGTTACCATTAGGACCAGTGATTTGGGCTACTGCGTCTAGGGCTAGGAAAGCTATTGCGCTGTCCGCCGCTGGGCTAGCGTTACAAATGTTCCCTCCCACAGTTGCAAGGTTCCTGACTTGGACGCTGCCAATGACTCTTACTGCTTCGTATAAGACGGGGAGCTTCTCTTTTATGACTCTGCTATTCTCAAGTTCACTGATCTTTGTGAGTGTGCCTATCCAGAGTCCTTCTGACATCTCTTTAACGCCGCTGAGACCTGGTATCTTCTTGATATTGACGATATGTCGTGGTCTCTCGGATCCATCCTTCATCTTTACGATAAGATCGGTGCCCCCGGCGAGGATGGTAGCTTCGGAGCCGAGTTCCTTCAGTAGCTTCACAGCCTCCGTGAGGGTTACTGGGGCGTGATACTCAAATCTGTGGAGGATGTGCGTGTTGTGCTTGTTGATGTCCATCATTATCCCTCCTTCTCCATGATCGCCCGAAGGATCCTCTCTTTGCTTAGAGGCAGCTCATAAAAGCGGATGCCTAGAGCGTTTTGAATGGCGTTCGCCACTGTACCTGCTACTGGGTTTAGGGCGCCCTCTCCTATTCCCTTAG
>JBGPRA010000106.1:0-7927 GCA_041489375.1 Bathyarchaeia archaeon
ATGTTAATCCGTCCCCTAAGATAGGGGTAGATGCCCCCGAGGTGTGAAGCAACGATCTTTAGCTCAGGCATCCTATCGAATAAACCGCTGAAGACCATCCTTAGCACACTGAGGCTAGTGTCGTGCCCAAAGCCCATTATGGGGACCAGTCTATAGTCCTCGAGGAACCTTGTGTTTATTGGTGAGGTGGGGTGGATGAAAAGTGGGACATCGAGCTTGACCGCCATGTCGTAGACCGATTGAAGATTGAGGTCTAGGGGTTTCCCCGCGACGTTTGACATTAGGGTGCCTCCCTTGAGGCCAAGATCCTTGACTCCCCGCTCAAGCTCCTCAGAGGCTGCTACTGGGTCCTGGAGAGGTAACGCAGCAAGCGCCACGAACCTATCTGGGTGACTCTCGCATATCTCGGAGAAGCCGTCGTTCGCGAGCCTCGCGAGCTTAACACCCCTCTCTCGGCTCTCCCTCTCAACGCTTGGCGTCGTAAGTGTCAGGACGTGCATCTTAACGCCATACCGATCCATGTCTGCTAGCCTGTCGCTTACGTCTACGTGGGGGCCTACAACAATGTTGTAGTCGCCCTCATAATGGATGAGAAGTTTGCCTTGGGCATTCTTCTCGACCCTAGCATAGCCGCCGGGTTTCTTGAGCTCGTCTAGATACGCTTTTGGGTAGAAGTGGCTGTGGAAGTCGATCATGTTAGCTCAGTAATGATCCCCATATTCAGAATAAAAGGAAAATGGGCAGGAATAGATACCCAATTGCACAATGCGCGTGCGTTCTAAGCGAAACCTTTGAGGGTTGGGGTGTCAGAATATGGTGCGGTGCTGGTTGCAGGACATCGGAATGACCTGTCTATTTTTGGCCTGACGACCCCATCACCTCGGTACTGAATTGAATATATATAATTACATAAGCAAAAAATGGTTATTCTCTGACCTTCAAAAGAAGATATCTGCTATGGATTTATTCTATTCTAAGGCTCAGAGACTATACGCGCGCGCAAGTCAGCTACAGTCATAAACTTTAGATGAACAGATCTAAATTTCTGGGTCTAACCAGCTCTGTGGCCTTGGATTCCTCTGACTTCTCATATTCATAGCCCCTGATCACAGCAGCGGGCACCCCCTCATCCGCCTGCCCGATGACAAGCTCCGCGGCTGCAGCCAGCTCATCAGCGACAGCGGTCCTCTTCACCTTCAGCTCGTATCCGAAGAGGTCTTTTTCTCCCCTCCTATCCCTGATGACATTTAAGCCTGATGAACCCACCGCCACATTGACCTCACCATCCCTATGGGCACGCCCATGAGTGTCACAGACTATGACCGCGACATCCAATCCAGTCAGTTCCCTGACCCGGTCCCTGACAACCCTCGCGGACCAATCAGGATCCCTAGGCAGAGGAGCGACAACCTCTTCACCTGATACATTCGATTTATCAACACCTGAATTAGCGCAGACAAAGCCCTGCCTCGTCTCAGTCACGAGAACGCCAGGCCCCATCCTCCTAACAGAGCGAGCCTCACGCAAGATCACCTCGACAAGTCTCGGATCCTTCCCGGTGTAAGCCGCGAAGTTTAAGGCGGGAGCTGAGGGCTCGACTTCCCTTAGATCGACTAGATTTCCCTCTGCCTTCGACACTATCACATGAGATAGCACGAGTATATCCCCGCTGCATAGGGGAACTCCACATTTAGTCATTGACTCATGAATTAAGAGGGCTAAATCATCCCCTATTTTTACCATCGGTAACCCTTGGACCGGAAGAACCTGGATCATCATAGTTGAATGAGAAATGTGGTATCCATGTATAAAGTTGCAGCGACGCTCACGCTTGCGAGACCAGAGACTGGCTATGACTGCGGTATTGGGAAGCGCTTCCTCACCGCTTCGTCAAGGAAGATGCCCAGGAAGACCGTGATTGCTCCCTGGGCTACATTGAATACGGCGATTAGTGGAAGCATCCCGTATGCGACGCTCTGAGGGACGCCGTAGAAGGCCGGGAGGACAATGATGTTGGCGAGGCTCATGGCTGCAACCCTGAACAAGATACCCATGGATAATCCTAAACCCTTCCGTAATCGGGGAACAACCTGTTTTGTCAACTTTAAACCAAGTGCCAACCCTAGCACGGTTGAGAACTCTGCTGCGAACTTCATCGAGGCACCGACCACGTCGCCGCTCCTCGCGATTATTGCGACAAAAGCAACGAGGCTTGTGGTGAGGGCTGAGGGGAGCCCGTACATTAGTAGGCTCAGTGTGATTGGTATTCCGGTGAAGTCGAACTTTAGGGTAGGCATCCATGGGAAGGGTATCTTGAGGCCGCTAAACTTTAGGGCGTAGTCGAGGACAATTACTAGGGTAGCGAGGAGCGCTGTACCTGTGAGCCTAGAAGATTTACCGCCAGTCAAGAAGCCTCAACTAAAATACAGCCCGAAACTAGGTATAAAACATCTACTTGGATGTGTGGGTTATATGGTTCTTAGCCTTAGGGAAGTCCTCGAGGGTTGGGGCGTCAGGATGCTATATGTCGGATTACTCAGGTTCCACGACTGACGACCCCATAACCTCGGTACTTAATTGAATATTTAGAATTACGTACGCAAGTTTGAGTAATTCACTTTGGGGAAAATCTATTTTTCACTGATAGCTATTTCTTTCAAAATCAGCCTGGCTTTTTCGGTTAAAACATAGATTCTTCCATTCCCTTTACGATATTTTCCAGTCAGATATATTCGTTCTCTCAATGTGTACGTTAGAATCAATATTTCTTGTCTTGTTAGGTTTCTGACCTCAACATAAGATAAACCGAGCTGGTCAATTGTCTTCCCATGGTGAATCTTTGAAAGCTCTTTTCTGTAAAACCAAATCATGTTCTTGAAATTCTGCTCCGCGTATTTCCCTTCCTGCTCCTGAGAAACTGACTTTGATTTATTATTCTGCGACACTTTCATTCTCAAGAGCATGGAGCACCATTTCAACTTCCATTTTTTAGAGCTGTAAGCCTCAATGCCTGAAATCTCGCAGGTATTTGAGGTGGGGTGCCAGTAAGGGCACGATGCTGGATGCGGGAATGATCCTAATATTGTCCTTACTACCCCATTCGTTTGTAATTGAATAAATATTTAACACTTCATACGTAAGATAGAGTAATTCTCTTAAAGGAGAAGTTTGGGGCCTCTTCGGCCCCTGCCTAATCGGAGGCTACAGGAGTAATGGATGTAGTCCCCAAGAATGGCTCAGGAACGCTTGAATAAAAATAATGGTGATTAATAATATTTAATCGCGTGAATGAATCTCTACTTTTATTCCTCATCATTTAACTGACCGATGACTATGCGAGCACCCTATAAGAAGTGTTAAAGACTATGTCGATTCAACACAATTAACGCAATGTCGAGGCCTAAAACCGTCACCCACACATTCAGCATTAGGAAGGAATTAGTCGAGGCAATGGAGAAGGAGGCACGCACTAGAGGCATCTCAACCAGCGCCTTGATGAATCAGACGCTTGATAGGAGTGTAAGACAGGTTTGGCCGTCTGAAAAGTTCGGTGTCATAGTTATCGGACATTATGCGATTCGAGGTTTACTGGATGAGACGCCGGTTGAAGGAGTGAGAAAAGTTGCTACTTCTTCGGCTAAGCGGCTGAAGGTTAGGGCGCCGCTATTTGGTATAGAGCAGAGGCTTGAATCTGTTCTGGAGTTTATGGATAAGATTATGGGACCTTATTTTGGGTGGTTCAAATTCGTCCACACTGTTAGAGGTAGGGACCATAGTATTCTCCTGACCCACGAGATGGGTCGGGGGTGGAGCGTTTGGCTTGAGGCTTATTATGTGAGCTTTTTCATGGATATGCTTGAGATTTCTGTGAAGTCCGGTTCTACAGATGATATGGTTGTGCTTGAGTTTAGGGCATGAACTTCATGCGTTCAGTGTTTAAGATATTATAAGGCACGCGCGTGTAATTCGTAGCACCACCTTGAGAAAAATATCAATCTATAATTAAAATATAACATCTTAAACTAGTGACCCAAAACACTATAGCTAAGCTGGTTTTTCTCCAAGGTCTTGAGAAAATCTCAACAAGTAACCATCTGGATCTTGCACAATGATTTGTCGACTTCCACTAAGAACATTACCAACTTTATACCAACTATCCTGGATTTCTCTTCTCAAGGGGTAATTACGTGCTCTTAATGCATCAAATAACCCTTGTATGTTATCTGTATTTATCTGAAAGTTTATTCCCCGACCGAAAGGGTACTCTAGGTTCCCCGTAATAAACGCCTTGTCCTCATTTGGATCCAGTTCTTGAATCATGATTTGACTGCCCTGATAGGATAAGTATGCAAATAATGGATTTTCTCGCTGGTATTCGATTGTGAATCCTAGTATATTCTTATAAAAATCAAGGCTTTTCTGAAAGTCAGTAACGTACAGTTCAGGTTTCAGAGGATTAAATTCCATGTAACCAACCCGAATAGTTTAATTAATAATTCTTCTGGTTCACGATAATTTGGGATAGGTGGCGACACACTACCACCCTACCCTTTTCCTAATTGTTGTAGAACAGGAGGAATTTCCGCCATATGGCGATTCAATTAATTAGTTTCGGGACAGGTATCTGATATCCATGGTCGCCTTTGAGGTCCGATTCAGGGTAAAACACGACGCGCGCGCGACGTACAGGAGATCGTTGAAGATGAGAGGGTACCGCGGACCACGTTCCGGGATAACCTGAAGAAGGGTGAGAATAAGATCATCAGCGCCCTTGCACCCTATCTCCAGCTGCTTCGGAAAGAAAGCTAGCGTCTACTCAGCCATATGGTGTTATAATCCCTATCCGCTGGAAGCTGATCCGTCCTACACGTGGTCACGAGCGAGGAAGTTAAGCAGTTCTCTAGGGACGTAGGATTTAGCCTCGTTGGGATACTGAATCTCGCCGCGCGCGCAACGGGGAGATGTACCGATTTCTATATTGACCAATCATTTTCTACCCTTCTTAAAAGTAATTCATTTTTTAGAACGGGTTAGAAATCGATCTCTGCAGATTTCTTGCCCGTGAGTTCCTCGATTATTATCCGACCTACTGTCGTCTTTCCCAATTCTCCGACATTCGCCATACCCGTCGGTGAACTCAGTGTGGGTTCAGGGTTCTTCTCCTGGTGTCGAACCATGTAACTGAGTATCTTTTTCTTCTCGGAGGAGTCTTCGACGAACTCCACTCTTCCCTTGAACATTGCGGATACGTAAAGGTGGCTGCACTTTCCTTCGTTATAGCCGTGATCGATCAGCGCCTGCCCCCAGACTTGGGGATTCGCCTTCATGAAGTCGAGTTTCTTCCCATCGGAGGCGCAGTGGAAGTAGATACAGCCGTCTGTCTTGCTGTAGCTGTGACTGAGGCTGACGAGATAGGGAATATCGTCTCTGCACATCGCTATGGTGACGTATCTAGTCCCTCTCAAGATTCCCTCCAGTTTCTCGAGGTCCTTGATCTCTTTATCCATGCGTCTCATATGATAGGGCATATTTCTCGGATTCATTAGAATGGTCTGAGGGGATAAGTGTTGAGTAGTCATACGCCGTGCTAATGAGTGTCGAATGAGTTAGTTTACCTCATTATACAGCATCAATTTACACGCGTTAGCTTGTCCCTAAAATAAGAGGCTAAAGATCACTCAATCTTGAGATGAGAGCGGGTTTATCACTCAAATGCGTCTTAATCTGCGACCTTAAGTATGGAAGCAACTGATTGCGATCTACCTCACCCCAGTTTATTCGCCCAAAAGGCGGCTCCGGGTCATACTCTATCCCCAACTGTACACTACGAGCAGTAGCTTCGTCAGTTAGAATCGATACCAGTTGGAGAGCCATGTCTATCCCCGCTGAAACCCCAGCAGACGTTAAAAACTTGCCATCCTGAACCCAGCGTTTTCTAACATATTTAGCGCCCAATAACTCAAGTATCCTAGAGCATCCCCAGTGAGTCGTCGCTTTTCGGCCATCGAGGAGATCTGCAGCAGCCAACAGCAGAGAACCGGTACATACAGAGCAGACGAAATCTGCGGACTCGGCGACCTCTCTAATGTAAGCTAATAGTTGCTCGTCGCCCATCGCCTTGATGGTACCTGCTGCTCCTCCAGGCACTACGATGATTGATGGGTTACGGATTTCTTGGATGGTTCCACTCGGCGTCAACTGTAAAGGTACATCGACTTTGACTGCGTCAAAATCTTTTGCCACTACAACAGTTCTATACAGGGGCTTCCTCTCACACATGCTGTTCAGGACCTGTAGAGGGCCGACGAGATCGAGGAGCGTCAACCCGGGGTAGAGAATAAAGGCGATGTCCTTCATACTTTGAATAGGATAGAGACTCAGCTTAAACCATTCGTGTAAGATAAATTACACAAAAATTACACGCGACCCGAGACATGCGCGCGATATGGAAAAATGAATAAATCCTATCACACGCGAAGGTTAAGAACATGTCATATGACGCGCGCGCTCCGTCTCTGCTTCAAGGTAAGCGGTGTTCTTCCAGGAGATTATTACCGCGTAGATGAGTATCGGCATATAATTGATGCCGATCAGTATTAGGTAAAACCCAATTATTTGGCTGAATATTAATCCTGAATCTAAGCCAAAGAGAAGTTGCTGCAAACCGAGTGCAAACATAAGGGGGGTTCCCAAACCAAGCTCAATTAGAATGGATTTTCGACCATGTAGAATTATTTCTAAAGTGACAAGCTTTCGAAAATTTACTACCTGAAATACCATCTATTCCTTTTTGGAATTATTGAGGTATTTAATCTATAGTGGAGCGACTATTCTTGGGTCATAATTATCATGTCAGATGAGGCTTAATCCAAAGTGAATTTGGGATAAGATTTTTTTAAAAAGACCCCTCGCCAACACCTGATGAAGAGACTGGGAGAACAGACCGTATACGAGGCTGCCGCGCTCGCTAAACGCCCTCTGGGAACTTCCCCATGAGAGAAGCCCAGGAAACCTCATTCCAGTCCGCGGTCTCGTCTGCGATGGCAAAATACTTCTTGCCAGCAAATAGTGTAAATTTTCCTCCGCAGTGAACGAATCCATGGTAAGGATCGAGATCTAGAGTCTTCGTCTTCTTATGCATCTCACCCATCATCTCGATGAGCTTACCGACGGTCGCACAGTATTTCGCCATCTCCTCAGCATTGGCCTTCGCCATCTTACCCATATGGCTTTTACACTCTCCCTCTGGCGTGAATTCACCAGCAGCTACTACTCCATCGATCTTCAGAAACCTCTCAATTATTGACAATTTTTAACCAATGATCCATATTGGAACTGTTGAATAAAAATCCATACACGCGCGCGCGAAAATTCCAGAAAAAGATACTCGCCTCTTAAATGGCGAGTAATTCACTTCGGGTTTGTTTTACCTTGGAACCAATAGAAAGTTGCAGGCTCGTTTCCTATTGTCCAGCCGTCATGTCCTGGTGGGATGTCAACCACATCCCCTGGGCCGAAATCGATTTCCTGGCCATCGTCAGCTTTCACATGTAACTTACCTGAGACCAGTACTCCGAAATGGTGAACTTGACAGGATTTTGTTCCAGCGATGGATTTCATGTGTTTTGACCATTGCCACCCAGGTTGATACGTTTGCTTCTGTACAGTCATGTCATCTATTCTGATGGTGTCTACCCTTGAATTTGGGGGTGTCTTAGTCTCATCAGGTTTCTGGAAATTCTTCTTTTGTAGAACCAAACTTCTTCACCGATAGTATTTGCGGAATCCTGAATATTAAACATGTGTAATTAGCGCACGCACTCATCATGAGGTCGGAGACCATAGTTTCTACGCGCGCTATGGTGGGAGCTGAACTGCATCTTTTCAACGCGCGAATCTGTAAAGATTATGTAATGAATTGGGAGAC
>JBGPRA010000107.1:0-7894 GCA_041489375.1 Bathyarchaeia archaeon
TCCCTCCCTAATATGTTTAAAAGCTTGTTGGGCAGGCTAGACTGCCATATCGAATGCTACTGATGATAAATAGAAAACTTTCTAGATGGTACGCACGACGAAGCGGTGAAAAATCATTTTTCCGATACAAGTAACCCTAGGCGGCGGTCGCTGGTTTTATACCCTGTTATGGCTTATACTCCCCGATTACCTTGGTCAAGGAAGCAGCCCTAAAATGGATAGACGAGAACGAAAAGGAGATCATCAAGATCAGCGACAAGGCGTGGGAGTACGCCGAGGTTGGTCTACAGGAGACGAAGACAAGTAAACTCTACGCGGACTGGATCGAGAAGCAGGGATTCAAATTGGATAGGGGTGTTGCAGAAATGCCCACCGCCTTTGTAGCGACGTGGAGCAACGGCGAAGGCCCCACAATAGGCCTCATGGGCGAGCTCGACGCCCTCGCAGGCCTCAGCCAGAAAGCCGTCCCTTACAAGGCGCCTATAAAGGAGGGAGCGCCGGGACACGGCTGTGGTCATAACATGCACGGCACCACGGCCCTCGCCGCGGCTGTCGCTATGAAAGTGGAGATGGAGGAGAAAAAGGTCACGGGCACAATAAAGATGTACGGGTGCCCTGCTGAGGAGACCCTCGTCGGGAAGGTCTGGATGACACGTCACGGCCTCTTCAAAGGCGTCGACGCTTGCCTCAGCCACCACCCCGGTAATGCCAACACCGCCGGTACCGGTAGTAGCAATGCCATGAACAGCTTCAAGGTTCACTACTACGGTCGTACCGCTCACTCAGCTGGCGACCCTGAAAACGGTATCAGCGCCCTCGACGCGGTTGAGTTGATGAGTAACGGTGTCAATTTCATGCGCGAGCACATAATTGAGAAGGCACGCGTCCATTACGTGACAGAGGTCGGCGGCGGTCAGCCAAACGTCGTCCCTGCTTACGCACGTGTCTGGTACTACGTTAGGGCGCCTGACCGAGAACAGTTGGAACCCATCTACAACTGGGTTCTACAGATCGCTGACGGCGCCGACAAGATGGCTCGAACAACTCACAAGGTCGAATTCCTCACGGGCTGCTACAACACTATTCCAAATAGTAAGCTATGCGAAGTTATTCTGACTAACATGAGAGAGGTGGGTGCCCCCAAGCACGACGAGACTGAGCTCAAATTCGCCAAGGAGATGAACAAGAGCATTGACCCTATGCAGAAGAAGGAGGGGCTCCGCAAATCGAAACGTCCCGGCTGGGAAAAACTCCTCGACGAGCTCTTCGACGAGCGCATCCTCGACGACTATCAAGCTGGAGAGGTGGGGGCAGGGAGCACCGACGTCAGCGACGTGAGCTGGGTCACTCCAACTAAAGAGTTCGGCACCGTAACCTGCATGCTCGGCACTCCTGGCCACAGCTGGCAATTCGCTGCACAGGGTGGGATGAGCATTGGCCATAAAGGCCTCATCTTTGCCACCAAAACAATGGCTGGCGCGGGGCTCGACCTTATGACTAAGCCGAAACTCCTCAAAGGTGTCAAGGCTGAGTTCAAGACTCGACTTGCGGGTCGCAAATATAAGCCACCGATCCCACTCGACCTCAAACCACCACTCAAACAGTTCTAGGAATTTTTCTGTGCTACAACTTTTTCCTCTTCGAGCTAGACGAAACGGACTTAGGGGAACAGGCTGTACATCAAAGAACTCGAAAAGGCGCAATGGCGAAGAGCCCATGAAGAGAAAAATTGTCGTGAAACGGGAGTCCCTTCCTACTTCAGTTTAGAGTTGGTCCTTAACCCTGAACTGCTTCTTGTATAGTACTCTGATCTTGTCTAAGGTTTCAGCGTCTCTGGGCTCCTTATCGTCGCGTATGCGAGTTATACGGGCGAATCTGAGAGCGAAGCCGCTCTTGTAGTGGGGGCTATGCTGGACCTCATTGAAGGTGACCTCGACGACGATCTCTGAACGGACCGAGACCGTGTAGTCCGTTTCGCTGACTTTAATGGCTTGTAGACGCTTGGTCATCCAGCGGAACTCGTCGTCGGTGAGTCCCTTGAAGGTTTTCCCGACGACCTTCCACTCATCGCCATCCCGGGCAGCAAGGTGGTAATTGCTCAGCCACCCTCTCCTCCTGCCCGAGCCCCAATCAGCCGCTATGATGACGAGGTCCACCGTCTCAGCAGGCTTGAGCTTTAACCAATCTTTGCCCCTGGCTCCTGGGTTGTAGTGGCTGTCGAGGCGCTTCGCCACGAGTCCCTCATGGCCCGCCTTGATAGCCGCCTTGAGAAAGGCCGCAGCCTCTCTCGGGTTATTTGTAACGGTGCGTTCTGCGAGGATCTCTTTCGGAGTGATTTTACTGAGGATAGCCCAACGTGTCTCATAGGGCTCGTCTATTAGGAGGGTGCCATCTAGGTAGAGGACGTCGAAGAGGTGGAGGCTGAGGGGGATTTGCTCAGCGGCCTTTTGGATGTCAGTGGCTCGGGTGAATCGACGCATGAGATCTTGAAAGGGGAGGGGCTTACCCCCTGATCCGACTGCAGTGATCTCCCCCTCAACGATGATCCCTACCCTTGGGAGGAACTTCTGGACGAGGTTAACGACGTCTGGGATGCTCTCAGTTACGTCGCTGAGGCGCCTACTGTACACTCTGACCTCGTCACCAAGGCGGTGGATCTGAACGCGTGCCCCATCGAACTTGTACTCGAAGACCGTCCTACCGCCGTGCTCCCTGATTGCTTCCTCAGGATTGTCGGCAGTCTCAGCGAGCATCGGTTTGAGGGGTACGAAAAGCTCGGGCTTGATACCCTCAAGCCCTTTCTCACCCTGAATGATGGTGATGAGAGCGACCTCACCCAAGTTCCCGGTTAGCATTAGAGACCGCCTGACTATGGATACGGGTACTCCCGAGGTTTCAGCGAGGGCCTCGAGCATAACCCCCTCGTTGACCCCTATTCGCATCTCTCCGAAGATGATCCTAACGAGAATCTCCACCTCATCGCGGCTCGCATCGCTAATGAGGCCCACGAGAAAGCGTTCTTTCAACTTCCGGGACCTGGAACCCTGAGTCATTGCAATCTCGCTTAGGATGCTGTATACTCGGCGAATGCTCAGTTGGTTCCTGAGAAGCGTCGTCTGTTTCCCCTTCTCGAGCACCCTCTTCATGGTGCTCCACCCGATTTCTAGAGTGCGTGGGTCAAATTCGGGGAAGATCTGTCCTACGATTAGGAGGACTGCCGGGGCGATTTCGTCCGGTTCGAGGCCGCGGAGGAACTTGGAGATGAGTCGTGTCTTTTCGGTTCGCTTTGTCGTTGCTTCGAGTGCCTTACACAGCTCCGCGAGTCGGGTGAATGAAGTGTCCACCTAGAATCCTCCAAACCAATCTCTGAGGCTTCTCTGGCTTCGTGCTTTCCTCATCCGGGCGATCACTCTCTCGACATTCTCCCTGCTGAAGCTACGCTCCTCGCAGAGGAACCTAAACAGCTCCTCTTCTCGCACTGGCTTCTCATTCAAGGTATAGTTGTCGGTGGCGGGCGGGTTTAAGTAGAGGTACCTAATGGCGTCCGCATCGGGAGTGATCTGGTCCCTGACCTCAGCAGGTAGGTCCTCTAGACGCCCATGTTTCCTGAGTAACTTGAGGGCCGTCTTAGGGCCAATGCCCCTAATGCCCGAGTTGAAGTCTGTACCAATGAGGATACCGAGGTCGATAAGCTGCTCCCTAGTTAACTTGAGCGTGCTGAGCAATGGTTCTAGCTCGATAACCTCAGGCTGGAGCTTACGTGCACGCCCCTCACTAGGGAGCCACTCCTCCCCCTGGATGGTTATGTATCGGACAAGACGGGGGGTACCGAAGAGGAGGCTGTCGTAATCCTGGCTGTTGGATGCCCAGACGTCTCCCTTCGCTACCATGTGTGCAGCTTGGGCCTCCCCTTCGCTCGGAGCTTGGACCCAGGGTATACCTAATAGGTCGAGGAGCCTCTTCGCGTCTGCTACTCCCTCCCCGGTGAGGCGCCCTGTCATAACGGCCTTAGAGATCGCTTTCTTATAGTCACCAGCTACGACGGCTTCCTGATATTCCTCCTCGAACTTCTCCCTGATCTCGCGCCGTTTCTCCAACTCCGCTCTCTTCAACTGTGGAGGCCACCCGTCGAAGACGAAGACGAGTTTCATACCGTAATCCGCGATTAGCCGAGTGGTGCGGAACGCGAGTCCGACTAGGTGGCTCGTCGTCCTGCCCCTTGCGTCCATGAGAGGCTGTCCATCCCGCGTCCTGATAAGGGCGAGGAACTGGTGGAGTACCACAAAACCATCGACAGCGAAGCTCCTCCCCCTCAGGTCTTCGAGGGTTACGACACTCTTCTCGACTATCGGGGTGAGGTTTACTCCCAAACTGACCGGTTAAGACTCTGCAGGAGGGGTTAAAGAGGTTGCCACAAGCCGCCCATAGCTACATGATAGATGATTATGAAGGTGGCTAGCAGGAGGAGTGAGGGAAGGAGGTACCTGTATACCTTGTTGAGGTCCGACCTGTAATACTGATTAGTAAGTATAAGGCAAAGATGGAGGGGAGAGCCAGTGTAGCCGGTAACTATCCCCGCGAACATGATGGTCATCCAGTTGATGTTAATAGGGGCTATTAGTGGCATGAGGATTGGGAAGACTATTCCAATTCCAAGGGTGGGTTGCGCGGAGATTGCGCCTACGAGGAGTGGGACCGCTATGAATAGTAGGAGGAGTGGCACGCCCATGCTAAGAACGTTCTCTAGCAGGGTGTTAACGCTCCCCGATTCCATCACCATATACCTGAAAAAGAGGGTCGCGAATACTGCGGCGACTATATCGAGTTTCACGCCCTTGGTGAAGAACTCAATTGCACGTTTTAGGTCTACCCTTCTAATCACGATAACCATAGCGATCCCGACAGCGACTGAGGCCCAGACTGGGACGGAGACTAAGGTGAGGGCAACAGTCACGAGAATGGGCGAAAGGCCGACGAGACTCCTACGGTAATCCTTTTTGCCCCTCTCCACCTCCTCGCCACTTTGTATCCACTTCCAGCTCACGGCGAATCCTATGATCCAAGTAAGGAGGAAGAGGGGGAAGTTCACCGTGATGAACTCGGTCACCCCAATCCCAGCTATGCTGCAGGCGAGGAGTGTCGAGGGACTTATAGGCGATGCCCAGTACCAGACGTGCCTGAACCAGATGTTGATGAAGGTCCTATGCTCGGGTTTGAGCTTGAGTCTGTCTGACTCGGGCTCGTTGAAGGGAGCTGACATCAATGCGCCCCCCGGCATCGAGAGGATGCCAAAGAGGGCGGGTATCAACGCGAGGAGGAACCTACTGGGGAGGAAGCTACGGAGCCTTTCTATTAGCTCCACCATGTGCTTCGTTTCTTTCAAGGCATAACCAAAAATGGTGATGAACCCTACAGCTGCGCAAAGCTCCCAAGTTGTCCTGTCACGCGTCGTTACGAGGAAGACATCGATGAAGATGGTTAGTGGTTTCCCGGAAGTCACTCCGATTATTCCAGCTGCAATAAGTATGCTCGCTGCGAAGTCGAAGTTCCTGAATCTGAGGAGGAAGATGGCGACGAATGCGACGAGAAGACCTATCAGCTCTATCATGTCCGCGCCAGCTTATCCCACCCCATCCGCTTGAATCCTATAAATCCTTTCCCGCCCACTAGCAGCCATTTTTATTCTACAGCTTAAGATATAGGGCTAAGGTGGACAAGCATACTGACATCGTCTCGCAGGCGCGATTGCTAAGATTTTAGAAAAAATCTTCAAAAGAAAATTGTTGGCTACGAGGTAAGCTTCTGGAGTCTGCCCTCGAGCATCTTCCTCGGTAGAGCGCCAAGGGTCTTGTCAGCTAGCTTACCATCCTTAAAATAAAGAAGAGTGGGGATGCTCATGATGCCAAACCTCATCGGGATTTTCCTATTCTCGTCGACGTTGAGCTTACCGAAGGTGATGTTGGTATATTCACCTGCGAGCTGCTCAACAATTGGGCTGAGCATATTACATGGGCCGCACCAAGCCGCCCAGCAATCGATCACGGCGAGCTTGTTCTTCGCGATGAACTCTTCGAAAGAGGCGTCGGTTACCTCAAGGGTCTTGAGTTCTGCCATTCTTCAATCGGTCTTGTTTTGTGGCGTGTTGAATATAAAGATATTTTAAGGTGTTCAACATCATTGAACACATATGTCTCTGAGAGAATTGCAGAGCCTGATAAACGCCCCAGAACTGGGTGCAGACGACCTGATGACATGTACTCTTGGGGTCAAGACAGCTGAGGTCGAGGCATATTGTGCACTCTCAGGCCTCGGGAAAACAACCGTGCAGGAGGTAGCTGAAAGGCTAGATAAGAGTCGACCTACGACGCAGAGGCTTCTCCAGTCGTTAGTGGAGAAGGGTCTAGCGACCCGTGAGGAGGAGCTAATTGGCCTCGGTGGTTACAAGTTCGTCTATCAGTCTGTTCCTCCGGAGAGACTTAAGGCATCAATAAAGGAGATGCTGGACCGCTGGTACAGTAGGATGGTTGAGGAGTTGGAGGGTCTACCAAAAAAGATAGAGGAGATGGGGTGCCCTCGCCGCTTTAGCAGGTCGTCAGGTACCTCTCAATCTCCCAAGGCGTGATCCTTGGGCGACTCGTTGCCCAGTCTGTGCCAACGTACTTGAGGTAAGCTTCGTACTCGGCCCTCTTCGCCTTGGTTAGGTTCCTCATGATGTACTCCCCGACCGCTCCAGAGACGACTGAGTCTTTCTCAAAGACATCGATCGCCTCTCCGAGATTATCAGGAAGCATCTCTAGGTCCCTCGCGTGGTAAACGTTTTCGTCGAATATCTCGGGTGGCTCCGCCTTCCTCTTTATGCCGTCGAGGCCAACCCTCAGCATGACTGTCTCAGCGAGATAGAGATTACAGCTCGGATCGGGGTGTCGGTATTCCATCCGGGTTACAACTGCCTTGTCCCCCGGATACTGTGGGACGCGGACTATTGCTGATCGGTTTCCAAGACCCCAGGCTATGTAGACGGGGGCCTCGAAGTGGGGGACGAGTCTCTTGTAGCTGTTTACCAAGGGGGCGACGATCATGCTCATCGCCCTTGCGTGACAGAGGATGCCTGCGACGTAGTTGAAAGCTATCTTCGAAAGCCCAGTTTCACTGTCGCGGTTACCGAATAGGTTCTTTCCTGTCTTGAGATCTGTGAGACTCTGGTGTACGTGACAGCCTGAGCCGTTTGCGCCCCAGAAGGGTTTTGGCATGAAGGTCGCAGAGGCGCCGTGTTTCTCGGCTATCGTCTTCACGACGAGCTTGTAGAGGGTCGCGTTATCCGCCGTCTTGAGCGCGTCGGCGTAGCGGAAGTCGATCTCCTGCTGGCCCATGGCTACTTCGTGGTGGATCTTTTCGAGCTGAAACCCAGCAGCCTCTAAGTTAATCATCGTCTCCAGCTTCATGTCTTCAGTGGGGTCCATGGGTGGTAGGTAGAAGTATCCACCGGAGCCATAAGGTGCTATACTTCCATTGCTCCGCTGGACGTAAAAATATTCGAGCTCTGGTCCCGTGTTGAATCCCATACCTTTCGCCTCGATCTCGTCTAGAGTCGCCTTGAGTCGGCCACGACTATCACCCTCGAAGGGAGTCTCATCAGGATTACCCAAATAGGTGAACATGACGGCGACGCCGGGGGTTTCCCACATGGGTATAAGAAACGTTGTCGGATCAGGGTGTACCGCGAGGTCACTGTGCTCAATGTTGACAAGCCCTATACTGGAGCCATCGATGCCTATTCCCTCATTGAGTGCCTTCGGTAGCTCATACTCGGGAATTAACAGAGCCCTCGGCATACCATTAAGGTCGACAATGATTAAACGAATGTATCGTATATCATGCTTTTTCACTTCTTCCA
>JBGPRA010000108.1:0-7777 GCA_041489375.1 Bathyarchaeia archaeon
AGTCCTAGCCGAAGTCTATCCGGCATCGAGCCTAAGTTCCCCAATGAGCCGTTTCGTGCATATGGCCATCGGTGAGACCGTTGAACAGTCACGCGCGTATTAAGCTACAATGCCTCATCTCGCTGTAGAGAACATATCCTTTTCATCTATCCGCTTGGAACGCGTCCGCCTGATTCATGACCTAAACCAAGCCTTTGAACTGGAACATCTTTTTCCTCACTTATACCATAATTTTTTATAAAAAAGGGCTCTTCCGAGGATACATGGAAGCGACCCAATCACCCATGCGGAAACGTATCAACTATGGACGCAGCCTCCTTACGATCTTTATTCTGATCGTATTAATTGGCGTATGTCTCGAAGGTGTGACGATACTGTTTCAGTGGAAGAATATCGAGCAACTACCAGAGTTCCTCTGGCCCTATTCTTCATTCCTACTCTTTGCTAGCCCATACCTCAGGTACTTCGATGCTGTGATAATCCTCGTCCTCGGCTACTTCATAGTTGGGGAGGTGGGGCGCATAATCTACGCCTACATGCGTGGCTTCGCAGACCACTCCTCAGCCGCAACGATTCAGAACATCACAAGGATCGTAGGCTTCGGCGTCCTACTTGCCATATTGGCCACGGTTTTCAGCGTCGACCCCGCCGCAGCGTTAACCCTCGGCAGTTTTGGGGGCCTCATTATTGGCTTTGCTTCCCAAGCATTCCTGTCCAACACGATCGCGGGAATATTCGTCCTTATTACCCGTCCCTTCACATTCGGTGACGTTGTGACAATGGCTGGGAACACCGGCGTGGTCAAGGAGATCAGGGTTATGCACTTGCTTATCGAGTCAGTCGATGGTACAAAAGACATCATGATCCCTAACAGCCTCGTACTGAGCCAAGTGATCCAGAAAGACAGACCTAGTCTTAAGATGGGGCCAATTCCGACAACGATCACTCTAGAAAAGCCTCCTCAGAAGGTCAGGGAGGGGGAAATGGTGGCATTCACGGGGCGACTCGCCGAGACTGACTCAGGGAGACCACTCGCTAAATCAGTGGTAAGGCTCTACGATAGGGACATTGGGAAGGATGACCTCCTCAGTGAGGTGCTTACAGACGCCGAGGGTAAATACTCAATAGAATGGAAGGCTAAGAAAGTCGATTTCCTCGACGACGCTGCTGAAGTCTTCACAAAGTTCAAGGGCGACGAGGAGCACAGGGCGAGTAACTCGAAGCAGTTCACAGTCGAGGTCGAGCAGTGAAACTGTGAAGCCTTAAACCATGGCATTAATGCCTCTCTCATTGTGTAATCAATGAGCCCTAGTCGCCTCTATCCTGAACGCCCGATGGTTGGCGTGGGTATCTTGATCAGGAAGGGCGATGAGTACCTGCTCATCAAGAGAGCCTCCGAGCCAGATAAGGGGTTTTGGTCCGTACCAGGGGGTATGGTAGAAGTAGGTGAGAAGGCTGAGGAGGCGGCGATCAGGGAGGCAAAGGAGGAAACGGGGCTTAAGATCGAGATAGTCAAGTATCTCGGCGTCGTCGATAAAATAGTTAGGGACGAGGTGGGTAAAGTAAGGTACCACTTCGTTATAATCGACTACTTAGCAGAGCCATTCGCGGGGGAGATGCACCATCACGACGACGCCCTCGACGCGAAATGGGTCCATCCTATAGACTTCAGGAAGTACACGATGTCCCCAACCCTCGTGGATCTGCTGAGGAGGGTTAACCTCTACCCCATTTTCTGAGCCCCTTACACTTTTAAGTGGAGAAACCCACCTGAAAAGCTGTAGTGATGACTTTGCTAAAAGCATCCGACTTCAAAGGTAAAGACGTCCTATCCATGCGAGACTATGGCCGCAAGGAGATTGACTTCATTCTTGACGAAGCGACAAAGATGGTCAAGGTTGCGGAGAAGCCTAGTACCCTATGTTCAGGGAAAGTGCTCGCTACCCTCTTCTTCGAGCCTAGCACACGTACGAGGCTCAGCTTCGAGGCTTCAATGCTCCGCCTCGGTGGAGGAGTTACAGGCTTCAGCGATCCAAGCGCGAGCAGTGTCAAGAAGGGTGAGACGCTTGAGGACACGATAAAGACAGTTGAATGCTACGCGGACATAATCGCTATGCGCCATCCCGAGACTGACTCCGCAGTACGTGCTGCCGCTGTAGCTTCAATACCGATCCTCAACGGTGGCTCGGGTTCAGGTGAGCACCCGACGCAGGCTCTCCTCGACCTCCATACGATGAAGTACGCGAAGGGTGACATTGACGGGCTCAAGATTGGGTTATGCGGCGATCTCCTCTATGGACGTACTACCCATAGCCTCGCTCTTGCTCTCAATCACTTCGACGTCGAGCTTTACCTAATTAGTCCTAAGGAGTTGGCGATGAAGGAGGACGTTAGGAGAGATCTGAAAATGAAGGTCAACGAGGGGACGGACCTCGCGAAGGTCATCCCGAAGCTCGACGTCCTCTATGACACACGCATCCAGAAGGAGAGGTTCACTGATCCTGAAAAGTACGAGGAACTGAAGAACGCGTATATAATCGACCCTGCCATGGTTAAGAAAGGGAAGAAGGATCTGGTACTCATGCACCCTCTCCCCCGAGTAAACGAGATAACGATTGATGTGGACTCTATGCCAAACGCCTGGTACTTCAGACAGGTTAAGCACGGCGTCTATGTGAGGATGGCCCTCATCGCCCTCGTCCTCGGAGCCGTCAAGTAAGCCATATTTTTTACTCCCTTTCCACACGGGTGAACATGTTTCGCACTCGCCTCCACCTGTCTTCCTCCTCGTCGGTACGTTGCACCTTAATCTCCTTGGTGTATGCCTCAGGGATTCGGTAGAGGAACATCTTGTGGTTGCCTATGATGTGAGGAGTACCGTCTGGTTGATCAGTGATCCAGCCATGGACTGGGAAGTCGTGGCTAACCACCCTTGCCCCAGGCTTAAGGTCGGCCTCTAGTTTCGGCCTCAGTTTTACATTCCCGCTCGTTGTGAGATAAATTGTGACGACGGTAGCCTTTGTGATATCAGCCTCCATGAAGTTGGCCTGTATCACAGAGATACGCCCTACCATCCCAGAGTCCTTTATCCTCTTTTCGAGAAATTCCACCATCTCCCTATCGAGTTCATATCCCACCGCCTTAGCGACCTTGAACTCATCGACCGCTGTGAAGAGAACCCGCCCATCCCCGCAGCCGAGGTCGTAGACGACATCGCTTGGGCCAGCACCGGCGAGGCTAAGCATCTCGCGAACAATGTTGAGGGGACTAGGCACGTAGGGGGCGAGACTGTCGGGGTGGTCCCCCCAAAACGTCGCCCTTATCCAGTCCGGCACCTTCCTTTCCTGCTCACCAAGGCGTCGCTCGTCGACCATAGGTGAATGCACACTGCACCCGCCTCATATACTCTGTGCAGAGGGTTCAGGTTTTAAGCACATACACGGAGAAACAACCATGGAGTTAAAGTTAGTCAAGGTAGAAGCCCCGCAGGACTGCAACATTATCCTCGGGCAGAGCCACTTCATCAAGACCGTAGAGGATATCTACGAGGCATTGGCCTCATCGGCGGCTGGGATAAAGTTTGGCCTTGCCTTCTGTGAGTCGAGCGGAGAATGTTTGGTTCGCCACGATGGAAACGACACCGAGTTGAGGAAGATGGCAATAGAAGCTGCGCTGGCTATTGGGTGTGGTCACAGCTTCATAGTATTCCTCAAGAATGCCTACCCGATCAACGTACTCACTCAACTCAAAGCGGTCCCCGAGGTCTGTAGTATCTACGCGGCTACGGCCAACTCCCTGCAAGTAGTCGTCGCGGAGACTGAGCAAGGACGCGGTGTAATGGGCGTCGTCGATGGTTTCCCGCCGAAAGGCGTCGAGGACGAGAATGGAATAAAGTGGCGCAAGAGTTTCCTCAGGAATATCGGCTACAAAACTTAATCCAAGGGCCGCTCGTGTGATTTCGTGCGTACGCGAGAGTTCAAGACCCGCTTAAGTGTAGCTGGTAAGTCCTTGAGATTGATGTCCCCCCTAATGACCTTGATTAAGCCCTTTTTCTCGTAAAAATCGAGGAGGGGCTGGGTCTTCTCCCTGTAGACTTCGAGTCTACGCCTGATGACCTCGGGCTTGTCATCGTTCCTCTGAACCAGCTCTGTGTTACAGGTATCGCATTTCCCCTTTGCCTTTGGTGGCTTGTTATCAAGGTGAAATATAGCTCCGCACTCTGGGCAGCTCCTCCTCTTGCTAAGCCTGTCGATGATGGTCTCGTCCTCAAGTTCAATGTGTAGAACGTGGTTGAGTTTCTTTCCTGATGTTTTTAGTATTCTTTCCAACGCCTCCGCTTGCTTCGGGCTCCTCGGGTAACCGTCAAGTATGAATCCATCCTCGGCATCGGGCTCTTTGAGCCTCTCTGTCACCATTTTGTTCACGAGGTCATCAGGTACAAGCTCCCCCCGATCCATGTAGCTCTTCGCCGTTAAGCCTAGAGGCGTCGTCCTAGCGACTGCTGCTCGTAGCATATCTCCAGTCGTAATAACTGGGATTCCATAGATCTCACCGATTATTTTAGCACAGGTCCCTTTACCCGCCCCGGGGGGACCAAGAATTATGACCCTCAAAGAACAGCCTCCTAGAGCAGGGCAGATACCAGTCCCTAGCGATTATAACTTTTATGGGTTAAAAAAAACAAGCTGCCTGCACTTAAAAAAACCTATGTTAAGGGAAGAAGTTAGCAATTTATCCTAATTCGACGCAGATCAATCGGAGATCGGAAATGCCTCTTATAGAAGCGATCTCCGCAGATTCACCATATGCTATATAAAGAAACACGCAGATTCGCACATAAGTGCACGCTATGGACGAGGCTAACCCCTTAACGCTGCTCGGTGTACTGCTTATACTCCTAGGCGTCGTCTTCGTTGCCCTTCCTTACATAAGCCGCGTAGTCGATGTCGAAAAGATACATTGGATAATACTCTACGTTTATCGGCGAGACGGCTTCACCTTCGTCACGTCACCTATCTTGTTGTTCCTCTCCGCTCTTTATTTGATTCTAGCATACGCCCGCCACTAACTCTTCTTCTTATAGAGATCTACGAGCGCATCCACAAGTTCCTCCTCCGTTGGTAGCCGTGAGTACCCTAGTGGGATTCCCTCGTGTTCCGCGAGGCTCACAGCTAATGGGTCGATTTTCCTGATCTTCCCATGCAGAATAACAACCCTCGGTTTGAAGGGGCTGATCTTCACCGCTATCATCGGGCTACGACCCTGCGAGACCTCGGTGAAGATGAGGGCTCTCTCGCTCGTAGCCCCAAATATCCTGTAGAAGTCAAGCCCTGACAGTGTAGTGATCGCCTTAACGCTGTCGATGATCGTGTACCCAAGAACCTGGTTGTCCAGCTTCTCTTTCCCGGTAAGAATCTCCGCATCAACAGCTCTGCAAAGCTGTTCCACCGTAACCGGCTGAGTGAACTCCCGTATGTCCGTGAAGACGTCACTCGGGTCGATGGTGATCCTCGCCATCTGCCTGATGTAGTCACCCCCCCTCCCCTGGTCGATGTCGAGGAGCGCCTCGACGTACCGCTTTATGAAGCCACTGCCCGGAGACTGCCTTCTCCCCGTCTCATAGTCGCTGATAACTGAAGGAGAGAGATCAAGCTCATCTGCTAATTCCATCTGGTTCACATTTAGCAGTCCCCTCCACTTCCTCATAGTCTGGCCCGGGTTGCTGCTCAGAACTATCTCGCCAGCTATGCGCTTCGCTAGGGTGTCCCTAACGGGGCTGAAAGCGGACATCTGAAACAAATTAGTTGAAGGAAGTAAAAAAGGTGAGGAGGCTAGACGCCTGCTTTCTCGCAGAGAATCTGCCAGCGTGTGTCGATCGACTCCTGAAGCTCCTTTAAGAGCGCCTCATTCCTAGCTGGTCTGAAGAAGTGCCTGTATCTACCCTGCTGCTCGAGGTAGGCTTCAATCGGCTTCTTAGTCTCCGGCCTCTTCGCGATGGCGAGGCTCGGCGCCGACAACTCGTAGACTGGCTTACCCTTTTCCTGCCTGCACTCGAAGAGAGGAAAGACGCAGGTCTGCGTTGCGAGCCTACCTATCTCCACCGTCTTCTCGGGGGGGAATCTCCAGCCCCTACTGCATGGGGCGAGGCTGTGGAGGAAAGTTGGTCCATCAACCTCGATAGCCTTTCTGGCTTTCTTCATAACGTCGAGTGGCCAAGCCGTATTGATAGTCGCGACGTAAGGTGTTCCGTGGGCGATTATTATTTCGTCGATGGGCTTCTTTGTCTCTGTCTTTCCGAAGATAACTTTACCCGCGGGTGACGTCGTTGTAGAAGCTCCGAACGGCGTACCGCCGCTCCTCTGGATACCCGTGTTCATATAGGCCTCGTTGTCTAGTAGGACGTACGTGAAGTCGTGGCCACGCTCTATTGCACCTGATAGCGCTTGTAAGCCTATGTCATAGGTCCCGCCGTCACCAGCGAAGGATATCACATCTATCTTCGGGTACTTAGCGAGTGGACCCTCCTTCTTTTTATGCATCGCTTTTATTGTGGCCTCTACGCCACTCGCTACCGCGGCGACGTTCTCGAAGGCACAGTGTATCCACGGAACCTCCCAAGAGGTGTATGGGAATATGCTCGTCGAGACTTCAAGGCAACCAGTCGCGCTCGTAACGATCGTTGGACCTCTCGTCGCTTTCATTACCTGCCTGACGACGATGGTCTCATCGCACCCAGCGCATAGACGACCGCCGCAGATCAACGCGTCCGGCTTCTTAGACATCTCTTTAAGGGTTATTTCGCTCATTTCTACTCCCTCACACCCACGTAGCTCACCGGCTCAAGCACGGCGCCTCTCTCCTTTATCTTCTGGAGACTCTTGAAGACGTCTCTGATCATCTCGGGGCTAGTGTCCTTACCGCCAAGTCCATTGATGTAGTCGGCTACGAAGGGTCTCTTCGGCAAGTCGTAGAGCGCCGTCTTAACTTCTTCGTATAAGGGTGCGCCAGGACCACCTATGCTATAGGCTTTCTCCATCACGCCGAGCACAGGAACATTACCGATCGCTTTCTTCAGGTCTTCTACTGGGAAAGGTCTGAAGAGTCTCATCTTTACCATGCCTGCTTTGACGCCTTCTGAGCGAAGCTCGTCCACGACTTCGCGGACGGTGCCCATCGCAGATCCAAGTCCCACGACAGCGACTTCGGCATCATCCATCTTGTATGGATAGACATACTCGAGCTTTCTGCCTATTATCTTTTCAAACTCTTTGTCCACCATCTTGATTGCCTTAAGGGTGCCTTTCATAGCTTCCATTTGCTGAACCTTATGCTCGAAGTAGAAGTCCTGCAAGTCTAGTGGACCAATGCTTATCGGGTTATCCGGGTCGAGTCTGAACTCGACCTCACCTTTCGGTCCCTCAGTCTTCATATAGATCCTCTTCCCAACGAATTTTTTCACATCAGCGTCTTCAAGGATGTAGACATTCTCCATCGTGTGACTTATGGTGAAGCCGTCGAAGTTGACCATGACGGGCATCTGGATATCTGCATGTTCCGCGATCCTCCAGGCCTCCACACTCGCGTCGTAGACCTCTTGACTGTTCTCGCAGAATAGTTGTATCCAGCCAGAGTCTCTCGCCCCCATGGCATCGCTGTGGTCGTTGTGGATGTTTATGGGACCACCGAGGCACCTATTCGCAACAGCCATCACTATAGGTTGCCTTAGGCCAGCCGCGATGTATAGTATCTCCCACATTAAAGCCAGCCCGTTAGCCGC
>JBGPRA010000109.1:0-7772 GCA_041489375.1 Bathyarchaeia archaeon
ATAAGAAAGATTTTGAACGACCAAGGATACGCAGATTATCTAAGAAAAGAGGCTACAAATCGGGTTAAATCATATGAATGGGGCGCCATAGCTACCAGCACAATAGGAACATACATGAGAACCATAGTTGAGTTCACTAAGGGTAAATGGAAACCATTTTAACCCTTGACATACCTATCCAAACGACACAAACCATATAAAAAAAGGATAATTCTGGTGATGTTATGCGTATTGCCTTATTCGTATGGGAGTACCCTCCTACCATCGCAGGTGGCCTAGGTACCTACGCTCAGTATATGGCCCCAGGTTTGGTGAAGATGGGACACGAGGTTTCAGTCTTCACTCTTAATAGGGGTAGATTTCCTACTCGTGAGATGCTCGACGGAGTCGATGTCCACCGGCCTCTGATCTCGGACGCCAGCAACGTCTTATCACTAATCGCCGACCACGGTCTGAGGAGGTGGGGGGCTGGGCTCAAGTTCTTCAGTGACATCATGATCTACAACACCCTATCAGCGACCAAACTACTCAACGACCTCATAATAGAGCAAGGATACAAATTCGACATGGTGTCATACCACGACTGGCTCAGCGGCATAGCCGGCCTTATGGTTAAGCAAAACTCTGATCTGCCATGCGCCTTCCACGTCCACTCTACGGAGTGGGGCAGAACCAACGGCAGAGGTTCAGAGGTAGTCTCTAACATCGAAAAAACAGCCTCAGATAGCGCTGACCAGGTTGTAACCGTAAGCAACGCGATGAAGTATGATCTGACGACCCACGGATGGAAGGAAGACAAAATCAACGTCGTATGGAACGGCGTTGACCCATCAAAATACGACCCAGACAAATACGTCAAGAAAGATATTCAGGCAATCAGAAGAAAATACCAGATAAATGAAGACGAAAGTATGGTGCTATTCGTCGGGAGACTAACCCAGGTAAAAGGAGCCATGGAACTTATCAAATCCATGGAAGAAGTCAAGAAAAGGTCACCAAAAGCTAAATTAGTGCTTCTAGGCATCGGGGAGCAGGAGAACGAGATACAGCATCTCGTCAACACCCTCGGCTTAACCGACAACGTGAAGCTCCAGTTCGAGTTCATATCTGAGGAAGAGAGGATCCAACACTATGCAGCATCCGACGTCTGTGTCTTCCCATCCACATACGAGCCATTCGGAATCGTGAGCCTCGAGGCAATGGCTATGGCTAAACCAGTGGTGGTAGGAGCCCGAGGCGTAGTAGGCTTCGCCGAGCAAGTTATACCGAATGGCCCTGAAAAATGCGGTGTTCATGTCAACGGAGGGGACCCGATAGACATCGCATGGGGTATAGATTCGGTCTTACGAGACAAAGAAGAAGCTAAGGTATGGGGACTAAATGGGAGGAAAAGGGTACTGGACACCTTCACATGGGACAAAGCAGTCTCAGAGACGCTGAAGGTCTATCAGAAGGTCATCCGCTGAGAGTAGATCTAATCCTCGAGGCCACATCCTCCGGCCTTGTTTCAACTATAACCTCGTCGTGAAGCCTCTCCATGAACCCAGTATCTGTGGTATAGAGTGGCTTAACGTCGGGTCTGGAGATCATTCTTGCGTGAACGCTAAAGTATCGTGACTGAGTATCCAAGGGTCCGGAGAACATGGACATGTTGAAACCCTGCACGCCAATCGCGTTGTAGCCCCTCAGCATAGCTGACAAGCCCTTTGAGAAGTCTCCGAGGATAGCATCACTCATCTCGAACAGATTGGAGGCATCGACGACGCCCACCACATCATTATTTCCAAATCCACAGAAGCTCGTGTACCACTTGGAGCCACCGAACCCCCCTATGAAACGCTCAAAAATCTCCTCTTCTGCCTCAACGATATCACTCCAGTAACTCAACCTATGCTTCCCTTGGAAGACTCGAGATGCTTCAAAGGCTTCGTAGAAATATCGAGTCGGGGCTTCATCGGCTATCACCTGGAAGTGTGGGTGAAGCATGCTAGCTGCTGCTGTGGGGAGATGGTTCCAATTTATTGAGCAGAACTTGATCCGTGGGTACCTCTCTCTCACTGCCTTAATGTACTTGATTGAAGCCTCAAGCCCGTTCCTAATATGAATCGCATCGAACCTATCGAGTGGGAGGAAATGCTCTTCAGTTAATACAACAACCGCGTGATGTTGAGCGAATGCGAAGAGGTTAGGGAGAGCAACTGCTTCACCAACCCTCAATCTACCTTCCGGAATAAGGGTCTCAGGAAACTTGGGAGTATTTGCCTCAAGGCGATCAGGGCAAAAAGGACAGCTCTTCCTAGAAGACTCAACGATCTCTAAAACTGTAGAGTCGCCAGCCTTAACCTTCGGCCTTTTCGCTCTCTCGATGTTAATTCTACACCACCTATCAAGAAGCGTATCTTTCCTACGCTCAACTACCTGAACCTCTGGCTTGAACCCCGTTGAAGGCGTCAGAATCGTTGTTTCCTGTAGGTTTTTCTCAAATTTTACATAGTGTTTCATTTGATGGATACCTCTTTTATTCCGCCCAAATCCTCCGATATGACTCTCATAAGCTCCCCGACGCTCCAAGCCTGTGCTATGCAGCCACGTGGATGATGGGGCATATCACCATCAAAGATCTCAGATAGATTGCCTAAACCAGCTTCGCTTAGATGCCGGTCAAAGGCTTGGAGGATATGACGAATCATCACCGAAGACGAACTCCAACCTAGCTTCACATAGGCTGATATGAAGGGCCCTATAAGCCAGGCCCATACCGTACCATTATGATATGCAAGATCGCGGTCTCTAGTGCCACCAGAGCACATTCCGTGGTACCTAGGATCACTGGGTGACAGGCTCCTCAATCCATATGGCGTCAGAAGATGACGCTCGACGTTCTTAAATACGCTACCCCATCTTTCACGCCGCAGAACGGGGAATGGAAGGCTTAGTGAAAAGATTTGATTAGGCCTAACCGAGTCGTCGCCTTCTTCATCGTCGACACAGTCGTACAGATAGCCGCCCTCACCATACCAGAAGACTTCGTTAAAGCTGCTTTGAACTTTTGACCCAAGCTCTGCATACAGTTCAGAGGCCTCATCGAGTCTTCTTGATAACTCCTCGACGGATCTGAGTGCATTATACCAGAGAGCATTAACCTCGACGCACCTACCCATCCTCGGAGTTGCCGGGGTGTCGTCGATCCTAGCATCCATCCACGTGAGTGAGTACTTCCCAGATTTTACCTCAAGCAGAAAGTCTTCAGCGATCCTACTATAGTCGGTTCCACGCCGATACCACTCAATAATTTCCCGGAGTTTCGGATAGACCTCCCTAATGAAGGGGAGATCAGATGTGTATTCGAAGTACTTGTAAGTCGAGTAGATTAACCAGAGCGAGGTATCTATCGACGCGTAGTGAGGTTTCTCGTCTTCATCAAAATATACTGGGGCGAGGCCATTTCGTGTATTGTTCAAATATCTTCTTATGATAGCCTTCGCCTCTTCGAATCTCTCCGTCGTCAACAATAGACCGGGTAAGGCAATTGCAGCGTCTCTACCCCATTCACCGAACCAATGATAACCCGCCACGATCGTGCTCGTTTCATCCGGTAACCTCACCGTGAATTGATCTGAGGCGTGGATCAGCCAGTCGCGTAGGTGATCACCTCTCGGCGAAGCTGACTTATTCCTGGCAGCCGCCCTTAGCACCGCCTCGTTCGAGGTTCCCGATGCATCAACCGAGGCCACTACGCTGAGAAAATCTCGGTCTTTAAGGGTCGCCTTGAAAAAGCCCGGGCTGAAGTGGTCCTCTTGATCAACTAAGCCCCTCTCGGATTCAAGATCATAGACCATGTTTCGATACCAGGTCTCAGAGGGCTCGTACTCGCCACAACTGCTTCTCAGGTACAGACTCTGTGCCTCAGTGTTGGACTCCATTCGGACCCCTCCAGGTATTGGGTGCTGCGAGAAGGCTAGCCCAGAATTTTCCCTGGTTCTCGAGTGGAATCCCCTGCAGTTGACGAGGGGGCGAACCTGAAGCTCGACACTGTAAGGCGCGTCTAACTTGTATGAGATGATCGATGTGTTCCGCCAAACGGGCATAACGATCGTCTTCTCAAGGGTGACTCCGTCAATCTGGTAAATATAGCTCGGCGAGGGATTTAGGCGGAACTCTACGAGGTACTTGTTTCCATCTGGGTACATGGTATTCGGGTACTTGTTGACTGAGAGTGCATGCCTCTTCCCGTCGATGATAACATCCTCCTCAAGCTTGGAGAGGAGCAGTAGGCGTCTGAGATTTGGAGGCATACTCGCAACCAATAATCCATGATAACCTCTAGTGTTCGCCCCAATTATGGTAGAGGAGGCGTATCCCCCTAAACCGTTAGTAATGATCCACTCCTTATCCCTCGCGTTAGAGTAATCAGAAACAACATCACGCCTGAAAACAATCGCTTCTAGGCTCATGCATATCCCATTTTCCTAAAGCACCTTTTCTGAAAAGCTATATGACCTTGAATAATCTTCCTAAGCTCAAGAACAAGCTCCTTACCCTCCAGATTGGACTCGTTTACGACCCTGATCTTGTCAGCCAGTACTTTATCACGTAGACTCTGCTCAAGCCAATTTTCGAAGTCGCATCTGCCACGGTGGAACTCGATACTCTGGAGAGGCGCCTTAGCGAGGAGATCATAGAACCCAACCAGACTAAGCGCGCTTAATCCAGTGCCACCACTCTTGCCCTCAGAGGTCTGGAAATCGAACTGCTCGTTCGCTGCATAGGTCTCCGCTCGTAGCCTTTGCTCGAAGTCCATTAGCACGGACATGGAGGTTAAGAACGCGTCAATTGGTTTCGCGTAGGGGCTGAAGTAAGAATGCACAGCCCCCGGTCCGCCTCCCGAGGTGAACATGTAGTAGAGGTGGTCGCTAATCTGCAAATACCTCCAAATATCCGTCAAACCCTTATCTCCGGACTCTTTAACGAGCTTCTCAATATCCCTAACCCCCGCGAAAAAGGCCCACTGCATATCGTTACCTATCCAGCTGTCAGTTGACCGCTCAATATCCGCCCACGAAACTGTCTTCGACTCAGGGACGTCGATAATACCAACAGGCTCATGCTCCGCTATCACCCTTGAAGGCGTGGACAACGTGAGGCTATCCCTCTTCAGAATCTCCCCAGGCAGCTTCCTAAGGAAGTCGTGTATACCAGTCTCGGGCCAATGGTGCTCCCCGAAGGTCTCGTAGTCGAGGAAAAGGCATATGTATTGACCGCTGGTTGAGGCAAGCCAATCCGCGTACTTTTCAGCGGTTAGCGGCCACTCGCTCCAAGTCGTAGTCGAGAACCTGAAGCCCACGTCGTCCGTGAGCTTATAGTTACGTAATATCACCCTAAGTCTACTACATTCATTTGCGCTGAGAAGCCTGTTTGGGGAGCTAGAGCCAATGATCCTCTCGGCACCCTCGGTGAATATCCCTCTGAATCCGAGTTGCTCGACTGACTTGGCAATCTCATTATTGTAGATTAGCTCAGTGTTCTCAAAGACTCTTGGAGATTGCCCAAGCAGCTCATTCACCGTTTTCCTATGCTGGTTGACCTGAGCGATGAATTCATCTTTACGTGGATAAAGACTTGAAAGAGAGTGATAATATGTCTGTCCTAGGAACTCCACTCTCCCCGTCGCCGAGAGCTGTTTGAAGCTCTCCAAGACGTCCTTGTTGAACCTCTCACATTGTTCAAGAAAGACTCCGGAGATGCTGTAGGCGACCCTTACATCCTTTTTCTCATGTTTGAATTCATCGATTAGCTTCAAAAGTATATTGTTTGATGGTAAGTAGCATTTAGTGCTGGCTCGCCTGAAAATTTCCCCGTCTGTCGAGTGATCAAAATAATTCTCGAATAGCTCACCCTTGGCGAGTTTTTTAAATTCTCTTTTACCCCAGAAAAAATCTCTCTTCAACCTATAGGGCTGATGCACTTCGAAGACTAACAGGATGTCAACCATAGAGAAACGTCAGCCTCTCACATATTCTACATATCTAGGCTCACGTCATGTATAAAATGGCACTCGAAAAAACGCCGATGATTCAATCTTTAGCAATATTTTAGGGAGACATTTGCTCATTCAATGCGGCATGCGGGTCGTTTCGCGCGCGCGGCATCGTCCATAGGAGTTATCGGCCCGACAGTGGCTCAACAGTCTACGAGCTCACTGAGTCGGGGCGAACACTTGTCCCTGAGAAGTTTAAAGCTGCATCAATGGACTAACTATCATTTTACTAGCGCACCCGTGTGCTAGGGTAAGTGAATAGGCGATATTTTGTGATAAACTATATATTATATATATAAAAAAGTTTTAAGATGTTAGGAAATCATTTGCAATGTAAATGGGCATTACTGAGATAGCACTATTCATAGGATTTTTGCTATCATTTCTCATGGCTATAGCTATGGGCGGTAATGATGCCGCCACGCCAACAGACACCGCTGTGGGTGCAAGGGCAATCAGTATTAGACGTGCTGTGGTTCTCTTCGCCATATTCGCGGCCGTGGGAGCTCTGACTCAGGGATTCATGGTTATGAAAACAATAGGAACGGGCATAGTCCCTTTCATAGATCTTCTGGGTGCAATAATACTAGTTCTCGTAGCATTTATCTGGATTATGTTCTGCAACATTTACGGTCTTGAAATCTCTGTAACACAAGCAATTATTGGGAGTATTCTGGGTTATGGAATAGCAGCGTTTGGTATAAGTGGAATAAAATGGGATCTATTACAAACAATTATCATAAGTTGGTTCACATCTCCATTTCTCGCAGCACTTTCTTCTTTTCTAATGTACAAACTTCTTGCTTTGATGGTCAAAAGATATAATGCTGTAGATAAATTTATGAAACCATTACTTATAATCGGGCTTTGTTATTCAGCGTATGCCTTTGGAACGAATGATATCGCAAACGCCACGGGTGTATACGTTACCATTGCTAGGATGGTTCTGGGAAATCCTCCAGAACAAAACGTCATGTTTCTGCTAGCAATCTTCGGAAGCATAGGCTTGGCTATAGGTGGATTCTGGCTTGGGCCCAGGGTAATACAGATGGTAGCTTTTAGAATCACGAGACTCGACATAATATCAGGTGCGGCAGCCGAAGCATCTAACGCTATAATAGTTCATCTATTTACAATCATTCCATACATGTTAGTCGGCTATGGGATGCCGATATCGACATCCATTGCTAGTGTAGGTTCACTCATAGGCGTGGGTTTAGCTCGTTATGGCTCTTCTGGAGTTAATAAAAGAACATTATTGGTGTTGACAGCAGGATGGGTAGCGACGATATTCGTCACAATGTTCTTTACATATGTATTCTATACGATACTATTTCCCTACATTGGGTCAATAGTCAAGCCAAATTCCTAGAATTTTACATATTTAATTCTGCAACTGATAATTTTCATTATTACCATTCGTGATGTTAATATTAAACTTTAACAATAATAAATTAGATCGTTGGATTGAGTAAAAAACTGTTCAGGTGGTTCGCTCCAAAGAGGGGAGAGAAGATCTTCGAGATGCTGGAGAATCACCTCGAGCTAACGAAGAACTCCGTAAGCGACCTCTATAGGATGGTGGAGGCGAGCTCTAAAGGCGAAATTCATCAATCCAAGGAATTCTACAAAAGCCTCTCCGAGATGGAGACCAAGGCTGACGAGCTGAGGCGCGAACTGGTCGAAGAGCTGACTAGAAGCGAACTGTTCCCTGAGGAGAGGGACGACCTCATGG
>JBGPRA010000110.1:0-7748 GCA_041489375.1 Bathyarchaeia archaeon
GCGCCCACTTTCGATGCTAGCGGCCTCGACACTCTAATTGATTCTCGTATATCCTCTAATCCCGTTGAAGGACTACGGAGAAGGGGTCAAAACGTCAAGGTCGTCGAAGAGGGGCCAGGTCTCTCTTTCTTCGCGAGACCTTCAGCGATACTCATCGGTGAAGACAAGTTGAGAGGAGGAGTCGACCTTTATCGGAGGTCCACGGCACTCGGACTTTGATTGAGAAGGGTCTAAATCCATCTGTCCCCTCCCCTCATTTAATGGTTAAGAGGGCAATCGTACAGATCAACGAGGAAAAGTGCAACGGCTGCGGTGAGTGCGTCCCACGATGCGCGGAGGGGGCACTCAAAATTATAAACGGCAAGGCGAGGCTCGTAAGCGACATCTACTGCGACGGTCTTGGCGCATGCCTCGGCACATGTCCACAGGATGCTATTAGAGTCATCGAACGGGAAGCCCCCACCTTCGACGAAGATGCCACAAAAGAGTACAAGAAGTCACAGAAACGCCCTTCAAGGCTCCACAATTGGCCGATTCAACTCAACCTAGTCAATCCCAATGCCCCATTCTTCAAGAACGCTGATCTGCTCATCATGTCCGATTGCGTACCCGTGGCGAGTCCTGACTGGCAGGGCACTCTTCTCAAAGGACAAGTAGTTCTCCTAGGCTGCCCAAAGTTTGACGACGTCCCCGCCTACTTGGCGAAGCTCACCGAGATATTCAGGAACAACGATATAAAACGGGTCACAATCGTCTACATGGAGGTCCCCTGCTGCTCCGGGCTCGCTGGCCTTGTCTCGAAAGCGATAAAGGACGCTGGGAAAAAGATGCCCCTAGAGCGATTAGTCCTCAGCGTTGAGGGTGAGCCACTCTAAAGTCTTTTCCCGCCTCAGCCAACTATTAGTCCCAGGATTCTGGAGGTTAACGAGACGAAGATCACAGATATCAAAACCTACCCTATGTGGATTCCCCTCAAGGAGACGGAGCCCCTCTCCGCGTACCCGAAGAGGAGGAGCGTACACATACTCGTCGAGGTATCCACAGACGAGGGGATCAAGGGCTACGGCGAGGCGATACCTTACACCTATGGTGCTGTCGGCGGGTACATTGAGCAGCAGCTTAAGCCACTCCTAATTGGTGAGGACCCGATGCAGGTAGAGCGCCTCTGGAACAAGGTCTACCACATCAGCTTCGGACATGGCATCAAGGGTACATCGATCCACGCTCTCAGCAGCATAGAGATCGCTCTCTGGGATATCATAGGAAAGGCTCGCAAGCTCCCGGTCTACGAGATGATAGGCGGCCTCTGCAAGCCCAAGGTTAAGGCATATGCCAGCCTCATGGAGTACAAGAAGCCGGAGGAGGTCGCTAAGATCAGCCAACGCTGGGTTGAGGAGGGCTACAAGGGCATAAAGATACACCAGGGCAAGCATGATGGTGTCATCTGCACGAAGGCGGTGAGAGACGCAGTCGGGGACGATATAGAAGTCATGCTCGACGTTAACGGAGCCTGGACCCCCGGCGAGGCGCTCAAAGCGGCGCGCCAACTGGAGAGATACGACTTGACCTGGCTCGAGGAGCCCATCTGGCCGGTCGACGACTACGACAGCCTTGCATGGCTGAGGACGAAGACGGATATACCTATCGCGGGCGGGGAGAATGAGTTCACTCACTACGGTTTCAAGAACATCGTCGAGAAGCATCCATATGATCTCATCCAGCCCGACGTCATCATGACGGGAGGCATAACAGCCTGTAAGAAGATTTTCGCCTTCGCCGAGACATGGAACCTCGACGTGGCCACCCACAGCTTCTTCTTCGGCCCAGGCATCCCCGCCTCCGTCCAGCTGAGCCTCACGAACAACCGCAGCGAGTGGGTAGAGATCAACGCAGTCCCCCTGGAAGCCTACTTCATCGACCCAGCGTATCGTCCCGTAAAGGGATACCTTACTGCATCAAGTAAGCCGGGGCTTGGATTCGAGGTCGACTGGGAAGTCGTAGAAAAATATAAGATTAAGTAACATTAAAAAATCACTGTCTCCGTCGAATCATAACCTGCGCTTTAATTTTTTTTCTCAGCTAGATATTGCTTTTCCCAAAGATTCAATCCAGCTTTTCGGTAATAATTCATTGCAGATCTTGATTCAGGTGTGAGTTCATTGTCTCTATACGCCTCGTATCTTTGTCTAGGTGTTAATTTCCTTAATTCATCTGTTAAGATTGGCTTGTCTGATTGCAAGATATCTTGTTGAATTTTTAATACTTCTGCGTCCTCAACCGCCTTCATGAGGCTTTCCCTAAAAACTTCTGTGGTGTTGATATTCAAAGAATCGATTTTCTGTTTAAGCTCAAGAGATATTCTGGCAGTTACTACCTTCGATTTGACCATGTGTAATACACCCTGGCATTAATTGTTAAGGCTTCAGTGTATTACAATAAAGGTTTTTCTTAAGAATCTCTGTAGTGTAATACGCGATGCCTGAACTGACTTTTTTTATCAAAAAATAGTGTATTACATTTTCCCCTATGTAGTTGTATTACACATTTGTAGACGTAATACAATTCAGTTGTTTAATGGTACTCGATGAGAGGATGCTGTATTACATCTTTGAGATGTATTATAGCTACGAAATTGCCTCAGTCGCTTGTACTACAACTTTTTAAATAGGCTAGCCTAATCTATTATGATGAGTCACCTTATTTGTCCTTTGTGCGGGAAAAATGCGCCGCTTTCAACATTTGACCCTGAGAATCAACCTCTTGCTATCAGAACAGTAAGTTTCAGGGGTCTAGGAAGGGGGAAGGGCTTCGCTGTGAGGGAAGAAGTATCCATCATGGGTGATGATAAGTATACTCCAATCATTGCTAAGAGGATCGAGAATTTGTACGAATTTTTTATTGAACATGGACAAATAAATGTACCAATAATTACCCCTAATGCAGAATTATCTTCTAAATCAATAGAGGAACTAAAAAGACAAATACGTAATAGGAATTTTAAAATCCATTCATTAAATAATAGTCTAGATGAAATAAAAGAAGAATTTGAAATAAATAAACAAGTCGACTATATTATAAGAGAGAGTCTTGATTTAGTTAATGGTCCTTCGCAGTTAACTGCGGATGAGGATGGGTGGTATCTAGCCCTTTCTCCTAGTCCTTCTGAATTAGAGTGTTATCTATTTTTAATAATGCCTGAGTTACCGAGTAAGCTAAAGGAACAATTATTGCAGCATGTAAAACGCGATGGGAACCCATTGTTTTATGACATAATGCTGAAGCGTTTTCCGAGGAGACAGAGTATTCCGGAGCGGCTTTCAGATATCGACAATGAGACTGCTTTCGAAAATGTAGATGAATTCGGAAGGAAATGTGTACGTATATTTAAACCAGTATATTCTCCTGAATACGCTGGAAAATCGATAAGCTTTGAGGAGTTGAAACGACTTGTGGAGAGTGTTAAGGAGAACGTTCGTGATCCTAAATTTAATCCTGTAAAAGAAATGATTGAACTATTATACCCACCACGCTTGAAGCTCCCACTCAATATTTAGATCTATAAAAATCAAACCAATTTATTTCGATTTATAAAATGTGTGCGCGATTCATGGATTACACCTTGCGCATTTTGTGTTTCAGGTGGAACTCAGGATAGGTGCGTGCGAACATGGGAGCTCAATCTATTCCTTCATCTGCCTCCAGATCTCCTTGGTCTTCGAGGTCTCCCCGATCGGTACGGCTCTCATGTTCTTCTTGCCAGCCTTCGCGAATTGAATAATATACTTCGCGATCTGCTCGTCGCTGGACGCCTCCATCACGCTGAAGCCTGATAGCTTCCCATCCGCCGTTGCCATCATGTGTGGGGGCAATAGGTCTGGAATTGAGTCCTGCTCCATCCTCATCTTATCGCACTCGAAGACTGAGTCCAGGTCGTCGAGGTCTATATCGTAAAAGAAGATGTATCTCACTCTTCATGTTCACCTCTGAGAAGAATCAGGTGGAACTGAGGATAATGCTATGGAATCTACGGTGTTCAATGAGCGGATCACCGAATACCTCATTTAAACATTAGTCAAGTAACTCTCAGAGCCATGTTCGACTTAGTGCTCAGGAACGGCAGAGTCTACACTGGAGCTGTAAACCCGTGGTTCAAGGCGGACTTAGGTGTAAAGAGAGGAAAAATCGCCAAGATAGGCCCTATCAAGGGTCCGGCGAAGGAGGTCATCGACGTTAGGGGCCAAGCAGTGTGCCCCGGATTCATAGACCTCCACGACCACAGCGACCTCACTATCCTCGCGAACAGGGAGGCCGATAGCAAGGTTCACATGGGTGTCAGCACTACCGTGTTCGCGAATTGCGGCTTGGGGGCGGTGCCCCTAAGCGAGAAAATGAGGGGAGATATGCTACGCGAAGCACCCTTCCTCAAAGAAGCAGGCGTGGATGTAAACTGGACCACAGTTGAGGAGTACCTGTCCTTTCTAGAGACGGGTGGTCTATCCATCAACGTCGCGCCTCTAGTGGGGTTCGGTTCCATCAGAGAGTACGTCATGGGCATGGAGATGAGGGCACCAAAGAAGGCTGAGCTCAGGGCCATGAAGAATGAGGTAGCCGAGGCAATGAAGTCGGGGTGCAGAGGCATCACCACTGGGCTCCGTTTTGATCCCCAGAGCTACGCGGCCACGGAGGAAGTCATAGAGCTCTCCAAGGTGGCCGCAAAATACGGTGGCTTCTACACGAGCCACATCCGGGACGAGGGCGATAGAGGCGACCCCCAGGCAGCGGTGGAGGAGATCATCAAAATCGGCAAGGAAGCAGGCATACCAGTGAACATTAGCCATTTCAAGGTATTATCCAAGCGCTTCTGGGGCTTAGCACCCAAGCTCATTGATATGGTGGAGAAGGCGAGGGCTGAAGGAGTAGAAGTCACCGCTGACCAGTACTCGTACAACGCCAGCGGCACCGGGCTGCAGGCATGGATACCGCCCTGGGCTAACGAAGGCGGCAACGAGGAGCTATTGAAGAGGCTCAGAGACCCCGAGACAACGGAGAGGATCAAGGCAGGCCTCGCCGAGTCAATGGAGGACCGCGGAGGACCCGAGAACGCCCTCATCAGCAGTTATCCGCTTGACAACAACATGGTGGGCCAAAACATTGAACAGGTAGCCAGAAAGTGGCGTATGGATCCCCTCGACGCCGGCATTAAACTGCTCAGGGACCACCTGGAGGCCATCCTCTCGGGTAGGGTGAAGGGCGGCTTCGGCATTGTGAACTTCAACCAGAAGGAGGAGAACGTGGAGCTGATCATGAGACAGCCATGGCTAGCCATAGGCACCGATGGCCGCGTCCACAGCCCAAGCGGTGTGCTTAGGAGGGACATGCCGGCTCCCCACCCAAGGTTCTACGGGACGTTCCCACGAGTCCTTGGTCTGTATACCCGCGAGAGGAAGGTGCTGACGTTGAGTGATGCGGTGCGTAAAATGACGAGTCTCCCGGCTCAGATTCTGGGTCTCAGGGACAGGGGATTCTTGGCGCCCGGCTGTTATGCGGATATAACTGTATTTGACCCTGAGACGGTCATCGACAGGGCTGACTTCGCGCCCGCTGAGGCTACAATGCGTTACCCTGAGGGGATCACTCACCTTGTGGTGAATGGTGTGGTCACGCTCAGGGATGGTGTGCACACTGGCGCTAGGGCGGGTGTGGTTCTCAGAAGGTAGATGATGTCGCACTCGTATATACCGACAATCAATCACCCCTAGCCCGCGCTGGCTTGTCCTGAAATTGGTTTAAGATGGTTTTAAATGGTCTTAAATACCCTTTAGCCAAATAAGGCAATAATGGACCCTCTAGATGTAGCGATCCTGAAACATCTAAGAGACGGTAAACCAAGAGAATTCAAGCAGATCCTCACCGCGGTCAAACTCTCCCACAACACCCTGAGGCATCACCTCGACTCGCTCGAGGATCAGAACATCATAACGAAGAGCAAGCAGCCCGTGATGGGGCGAGGGAGGCCAAGGTTCACCTATTCGGTTCCTGTTGGTGAGGGTAGAGTGCCCAGTGTGCTTCCGAGTCCTTCGACGGGTGTGGTTTCGTTGAGTTTTAGTAAGTTGAGTCAGATCTGCAGGTTCTAGAAGGGTGGCTTCTTTAAGGAGGTTAGGGGTCAGTGTAATGCTCAGATTTGCCCCCAAATCCGGTAAGGGGGATTAAGACCATTTAAAACCAGTTATAAACAATAACGGGACAAGCCAGCGCGCGCGATTATCAGAGCAGAGATGTGAGTCCAGAAACTTAAGCTCATAAACACATATTTACCTAGGAGTCTAGACATATTAATACATACGCTTATAAACGTGTAAGCACATAATTATATTCACGGATAAGCAAAGTGAAATGAAGATGAAGACACAAAGAATAGAGACCTTAGAAAACAGCAGGTACTTTGCTTACTGGAAGCACCTTTAGCGTGTGCTGAACAAAATAAGGATAGTTGAATAAGATGGGTCGAATCAATGTAGAACTCTCGGACGAGCTTGAGAAGAAGCTCAGATTTAAGACGATCGAGAGGTTCGGCGGGAAAAAGGGCGATCTCTCAAAAGCAATAGGGGAAGCCGTGAAGAATTGGGTCGCCCAGAGTGAGGCGCTGTAAAGCCACGTAAGTTAAGCCCGGATTAAGTAATCGACCCCCTCTTCGGACGCGGTGCGACATGAGGGCACTTTTCGTAGCGCCCGCGGAGGAAGGCTGAGCCATCTGTTCCTAACAGAGGCTAATCGAGAGAAGAGGGAAGAAAAAAACAATGATGAACAATGCTACTAACCCAGAGGAACGCCGACTAATGATACTGAAGGGGATAAACCAGGACCACTCAAGCATAGAGATCGCTGCCGAGATGGGGGTCAGGAAGTGGATAGTACTTAACGACCTCAGGGCGATGAAGTACAACAAGGATCCGGAGCTCAAACAGGCCTATTTAGACAAGGAGACCCGCGCCAACATAATTAAACAGTCCCAGACAAATCTTAGAGATGAAAGATTTCACATTATGACGGGGAAGACCTTCCAGGAGAAGAACTTCGAGAACATGATCAACTTCTACAAATCGGAGCTACGGGTGATTTACAGGTCACGGGATGAGCGCGTCGGGATATCAGGTCTATCTAAAAATGTTCGTAAAACGTTGAAGCATAACGATATCACCACAGGGCACGGGAGCAGGGAGCATCTCTCAGAAAAGGTAAGGGAATACTTGCATAACAGTAATTAGGTGATAGCATGATGAACTCTGAACAATTGGGGCATATCTCATACGACGAGAACCAGTTCGTTAGACCCAACTCAAGAACAGTATTCTCAGAGGTCTTGGGATATCTGCCGAAGGATCTCCTCATTGATGTCACGATCCTCCTCCAGGACTCGGGCTACGTGTCAATCAAACCGATAAGATTAGCGAGAGCGGATTGGTACAGACTTGATAGAAGCGTCAAAAAGATAGGCGGTGTATGGGTCTCCAATACGCGCTTCAGCCATTGGAGCATACCCCTAACACGCCTCCACTAGCCAATCGCGCGCGCTACTTCTTCGCTCTTTTCCCCTTTCTCTTCGCCTTTTTCGCTCGACTCTTGTCGCCTTTCTTTGACATTCCATGATGCTTTTGTGGCATTATTTCTTATTCCTCCCAAGTTTGAACCCTAGAAACTTAACCACTAGAGTACAGCTCAGGATGTTTATAAGAGAACCTCTCACCTTA
>JBGPRA010000111.1:0-7654 GCA_041489375.1 Bathyarchaeia archaeon
AGCGAATAGGATGGAAGTTGACGTCGTCTGCACCTTTGCGGGTCGCCACCCTGAGAAGTCGATAAAGGAGAACATCCCTCTCTTCGAGAAGGCGTTCACTCCCTTCTGCGCGGAGGCCGAAAAGCGGGGTATCCGCATCGCAATTGAAAACTGTCCCATGATGGACCGCTTCTACCTTCGCGGAGAGAACATCGCGATAAGCCCAGAGGTCTGGGACGAGATGTACAAGGTCGTCAAGTCCAAGACACTTGGTATAGAGCTCGACCCTTCTCACATGGTCTGGCAGGGTATCGACTACATCCAAGCCATCTACGACTATGGTGACCGCATATTCCACATACACGCCAAAGACATGGAGATAAACCGCAGGGTATTGAAGCGCGTTGGAATCATTGGGCAAGCCTTCGGCGAGACCGTTGGGCTAGGCCACGGCTGGTGGCGTGCACGCCTCCCCGGCTGGGGAGAGATAGACTGGCCAAAGTTCATCACCGCCCTCATCGAGACCAACTATAAGGGTAACATCGACATAGAGCACGAGGACGACGTCTTCGCCGCCGCCCACGCGAAGCAGGCCATCGAGACCGAGTCAGGCATAGTCGACACCTACGGCAGAGAGGAGAAGGGGCTAATCCTGGGATACAACACGCTATCCAAACTTATCCCTCCTGGAGATTAATCAACTGCGCGCGCACACCCGCGTGCACAGCTACCTGACCTAGCTTAGGACCCTGCTATGCTGCAGGAGCTGAAGCTGGGTTGCACTGATGATCAGATACCCGACTGGGTGGCTAAGGAGCAGGGTGAAGCTGAAAAAGCAGGACCGGAACCGGGACCGGATCAACCCCTGTCTCAGAACCAGCCCACCCCTAACCAGCCTGCACAGACTAGGGTGCTACCAGATCGGGTGAAGCCTACTATACGTGTAAGCAGGGCTAGGAAAACGGGGAGCCGATCTGGTCCGGTCTGTTTCAGGACCTGGTTCCTGATGAGTCGCCTCCGCCGGGTGAGATGTCTGCACCCGGGTCAGCTACGGCAGTCTCTGTGGGGCAGATGGACAGGGAAGTCTGTGTCAGGAGAGAGGGGCTAACACTGTCCGGCAACAAGTATTACAAACTGGTACAGGCAGCCGACGAAGGATCAGTGTGAAGTGAGTACTAGGTCCATAATGAGATGCTAGTCTCCGAGAGGGTTGCGCTTTCATGTCACTCACGTAATGCTACGCGATTCCATTAAGCCGTTCTCAACTAAGTACCTAGGAAATCAAGAACTTCTCTATTGAATTCGCTACTCATCTCCCCACTGAACCCGTGTGACCCGCCCTCCACCTTGACCAGCTTAGCCATTGGTACTAGACTCGCAATCACCTCAGATGAGACTGGTTTAATGACTCTATCCTCAGTTCCAGCTATGACCAAGGTTGGAACCTTGATCCTTCCCAGCCTATCAGCTGCATCGTGGGCCAACACCGCCTCCAACTGTTCAACGAAACCATCCAATGCGGATGATCTAATCGCGACCTTCATCAGCGGAAGAGCAAGGACCCTGTAAGACCGCTTATTGAACGTTAAATCAATTATAACATTAACAAGTTTTCGGAGACTAGACAAATCGTGTGAAGATCCGTCATAAGCCTCCAATGCTTTAGAGACCTCTGAGGAAAATCCACTCGTCCCATTCCGTCGGGCGAATGTACATCCCAGAACCAGCTTATCCACCCTCTCGGGATGATTTATAGCAAGCTCCTGAGCAATCATTCCCCCCATCGACACGCCGATGATGTGAGCCTTCTCGATGCCTAGGTGATCCATCAAGCCGACCGTATCATCCGCCATCATGTTAATGGTGTAAGGCCCAGTTGGTTTGTCAGACTTCCCCGCACCTCTATTATCAAACGTGATTGTGCGGTAATATTTCTTGAATAATGCTGTCTGGAGCCTCCAGTTACTCTGATCTGAGCCTAATCCAATGATCATAATCAAGGGCTCTCCTTCCCCCTCAACCACGTAATCAAGGGTTATTCCGTTGATTTCCGCCTTCGGCATCTCAGTCTTCCTTCTCTATCCTATGAATCATTTACTGTTTTGCCACAATTGCAGATGGTATTATGTAGTAATAAATACCTTCCTCAAGCTCCAGATACAAAAACTGGATTTTAAATTTTTTTTTAATAATCAATTCATATGCGCGAACTGGTATTTGCAAAACGATTTAGGACAAACGAATCCTGTTAGATATCTAAGCACCCATAGGAGAACGAATCAAATGTTGAGGGAGACATTATTCAGTGAACTCGCGAAGTGGAGTCTCGAGTTCAAGAAGGTGAAGCCCGGGGACGAGGTCCTCATCTGCGTGAGCCCTGACACCGAGACGACGAGGTACAGCGCCCTAGTAACGATGTGCAAAGCGATCGACGCCATCCCCCACGTGCTCATCGTTAACACCCCTAAGGAAGCGATAGGGCTATGGTCCCTAGGGAGAGCCGTAAAACTCCCGAGGACGGTCGCTGAGGCTATGAAGGCAAGCGACTACATCTTCTGGTTCGCTGACTGGGACCCAGCATTCCTCCAGGAGATCAGGGACGCCCGCCAAGCAGGCGCCCAGTTCCTCTTCGGGTGGCAGTCATCCGTCAAGGAAGCAAACTGGCACATAAGAGACATAGACTCCATCGCCCTAGCTGAGAAAGCACAACGTTGGGCCAGGATGCTAAACGAGCATAAGGGAAAGAAGTTCAGACTCCTCACCGGCGGCGAGGAGCTAACGGGTACCACAAGGCGCTTCGAGGGCTGGGGGCCCTACTCTGGGAAGGCCAGCTGGACCCAGAACGAGTGCATGTCAGTAGGCGACTTCAACGACGCCAACGGAGTACAGGTCGTCGACTGGATAGGCACACTCAGCGAGGTTACGCCAGGTAGGGTGGCTAAGCTCACCATTAAAGACGGCGTCCTAGTGAAAGCCGAAGGTGAGATGGGCGAGATGTTCATGAAAGCATTGACGACCATCGACGACCCGAACATATACAAGCTGGCTGAGTTGGCGGTGGGTATGAACCCGTATACTCGTAAGGGTATCACTTCACTGGGTGCACCTAACCTACCGATGACGATTCCCCCTTATCACGAGATAAAGCAGTCTGAGGGAACCATCCACACAGCGTTCGGCGACTCTGGCGGACGTATAATGCAGGAGGGTGAAACCGGGATAATCGCGAAGCTGCATATCGACGTGATATCCTTCAGGCCGACACTATTCATCGACGGGAAAAAATACGTCGAGGACGGAAAACTACTCTTTTAAAAAAAACGCATGCGTTATTCATACTATGATCAAATAACACGGGTTTTCGAAGGGAACCATATCGCGAGTATACGAATCGTATGTTCTAGAATGTTGGTTTTCTCGTGTTCCTGTTCACAGGCTTGCTTTCTGACTGCTGGAGCGGAAAACGTCTTTTCCGACCCCTACTCTTCAAAGACGTGTCCTCGTCGATTTTACTTGTTTTCTCGGGTGCTATAATAAAGCCACAGAATACGCAGGTGTGCTCTTTCTCCTGTTTGGCTTCATCAGGTTGGATCGGGTTCAATTTGCGGCATTTGGGGTTTGGGCACCTGATATAGATAGGGCTCGACATTCCGTTTATACTCGTAAAGGCGGGGAGAAATACGTTTGTATAATCGCGCGAGAAAGCTCCTTCCTAGAGACTCCTAATTTATATCAATCTAAACACCATTCTGGAAACGATCGAACATGGTGGAAGTCGTTACTCCTCTCCTAACCCAATTAGGAGTAGGCGGTATCGCCGGGCTCTGCGTGGGTTATGCATTAATAAAAATCGGTAGACTCATAGCATTAATACTCGGAATAACCTTCCTCGGCCTCCAGGTACTAGCCTATAAGGGCATAATAAACATAAACTATGCCGCCTTAGAGGAGTGGGTGAATGGGTTAATCGGGCAAGTAGGAATCGCAGAGGGTATTTTCACAACCCTCATCAGCAACCTACCCTTCGCCGCAAGCTTCCTCGCCGGGTTCTACATAGGGGTCAAGATCAGCTGAGACAAGCGCAGTTAAGCCTCAAAAAAGAGCGTCAGCTCCTCAAGGATCTCCCACTCACATCCATAATTTTCACCCGCGCGTGCGCTTTATCTTACATAGCATACTTCGTATTCTATTTGCTTCTACCACGCAACATGAGGATGGCTAAAACGAGGGCGATGATCGAGGGAATCGCCACTCCTATCGGTAAATATAATGAGTATGCATTGAGTTGGCTTTGCGTGGATGAGAGCTGAGAATTCACATTTGAGAGACTTATCTTAACCTGGCTCAACTCAGCTTCGAGATTCTAAATCGCGCGCGCACGCGTTAAGGGCTTTTCTACTAATAAGACCAACCATCTTGTCCAGCATTCATACACATTGCCTAAAGTGTACGCTGCAAGCGCGCGTGTATAGACGCATTAATATAAAAAATGATATCAGTTTTTCCATTACAACTTTTTAGACTGGAATCTCAAAACTTTCCCAGGTAATGATCCTGTATGCTCCCCATCTCTAATCACTGGTACACCGTTAACCAGAACATGTCCAATTCCTACGGGATATTTATACGGATCCAGGTAGCTCGCGGTATCCGCCACAGTCTCAGGATCAAATACTACAATATCAGCCCAGTATCCAACTTTTATTAGACCCCGATTAGCTAGCTTGAGTTTTTTAGCTGGCATCGAAGTCATCTTCATCACCGCTTCCTCTAAAGACACAACTTTAGCAGCCTCATCGTATACAAGCTCAGGTCTGGATAAGCCTCTCACATATTTCCGTAATACCATCGGGAAAGTACCATAACTTCTAGGGTGATTTCTACCACCTCCCAGAATCCCATAAGGAGCTAAAGCGTAGCCATCGGAGCCTATCATGCTTTTAGAGTACTTGAGGACGTTCCGGATATCCTCCTCATTGTAGTAGAAGCCTACAACACTTCCGACAGCTCCAGAACCTACCAACAGATCGAAGTATACGGTAAAAGGATCAACTCCCTTCTCAACAGCTATTTCCCTAATACTTCTGCCGATAGGCCACTCCTCAGGGTAAGAGGAGATCAGAATCTTCTCCCACATCCCTCTCTTAACAAGTCCGCAGGGGCCTGGCCCAGGGATCTTCTCCTCCAACATGTCGACCCTAATTTTCTCTCGCTCCCCAAGCATCTTAAGACGCTCCACAATCTTAGACGAGCCCCCAGCTTGAGCCCATGGCGGCAGGAGTGCGCTAAGGCTTGTGCTTCCACCAATGTAGGGATGCATATCGCAGGTGACATCGACACCTCTATTCGAAGCCTCATCCATCATCGCAAGTGTGTCAACCGATCTGCCCCAAGCACCGATCTTTGCTGGGTGATGTGAGATTTGCACTGCCACGCCGCCTCTCTCCCCTATCTCAATCGCCTCCCTCAAAGCCTCTAGGATAGTCTCCCTCTCCCCCCTTATGTGAGAGGCGTACAATCCACCGAACTTAGCTACAACTCGGCATAACTCGACAAGTTCAGAAGTATCGGCATATCTTCCAGGTGGATAAACGAGCCCTGAGGAGAGGCCAAAAGCGCCGTCGCTCATCGCTTCATCTACGAGAACCTTCATCTCATCAAGCTCAATTGAGGTGGGGGCTCTATCCTCCATGCCCATGACGCATTGCCTTATAGTTCCATGACCGGCAAGGGATACGACATTAACTGCAACTCCCTCTTCAAGTTTCTCAAAGTATTTAGAGAATCTCTTCCAATCGGCTTTTACGCCGTATCGTTTCGCTTCCTGGTCGACTGCGAGACCTTTTAGAGGTGCAGCAGATCCCCCACAGTTCCCTACAACTTCTGTGGTTACACCCTGCCTAACCTTACTCTCAGCTTTCGGATTCACTATTAACGTAATATCCGAGTGGCTATGTATATCGATGAAGCCTGGTGCCAAAACGTGACCTTGAGCCTCAATTAATGAGGTACCATTTTCTGGATCAATCGATCCAATCCTGGCTATCTTACTGTTACTAATACCTACATCTGCTCTGAAGGCTTGGCATCCAGATCCGTCTACTATGAACCCTCCCTGAATCACTAAATCGTAATTCATTGAATGATCCTCTAGCAATTATTATCAGACTCCATATTTTATATGAAGCTTAGCCAATTGCGTCAATAAGCTGTGAGAGAGTATAAACCTCGTAGTTTACTCATTCGCTACGTGATTTCTAAACAGACAAGCGTGCACTAGTGTCTAGTTTATCTTTTCACGAAATCAGCTGTGGGACCTATAGTCCTCCTCATTATGATCTCAGAGTACCCAGACACGATGAAATCTTTCAACTCTCCTACTACTTTATACCCGCGCCTATCGTAGAGCCTTCTGGCGCCATTATTGAAGCTAGAAACCATGAGGAAAACGTTGGGCACCTCGAAAAGTATTCTTTTCTCAGCGAAGTCCATCAATTCGCTGCCGACTCCCTTATCCCTCCACTCAGCAGCTGTGCAAATCGATTGTATGTATCCAATCAGAGCCCCCCTCATAACTATGATGATGAATCCGACCAATTCGCTACTCGACCTCGCCACATAGACTTCCCGCAAAGGGTCGCTAATCATCTTCAACGAAGCCTCATAGTCCCTCCTGAGGGTTATATATGGCTCTGAGCCCGACATCATCCTCGCGCAGATCTCTGCTTCTTCAGATGTCTGAAGTTTATTGATTCCTATCTCTCCTGCCTTGTCCATCAGACTTGCGTCTCGACGAACGAATATATGGATGTTTAATTGATCCTAGTCTCTTGTGATGGAATCGCGCATTCTCGAGCGAATTCAATCACATGTAAGTTAGGTAGAGCTGAGGATAAGACAAGCTTATAAGACTCTATGCGCGCTTGATGAGAGATTTTAAGTAATTGAATAAGTTACGATCGTTTGAGGTTGTGAAATGTCTCAGACTAATAAATTAATCGCGTTCATCATCGTAGGTTTGGTGATAGGTATAGGAGTTGGTTGGGTAGTTTATCCAACATTGAATCCACCACTGCCCTTGGCGGATTATGTCAAGAAGACCGTGTATGATGCCCTCAATACTGAGCTGACAAATACGAAGAGCGCTCTCACACAGGCTCAGACAGACAAGACCACTGTTGAAGGCCAGCTTACAACGGTTCAGGGACAGCTTACAAAGGCGCAGACAGATCTTACGGCTGCCCAGGCTCAGATAACGAAGCTAACTAGCCCGAAGAAGATTGCCCTAGTGCTCGCCACGGGCGGCTTGGGCGACAAGTCCTTCAACGACATATCTTACGCGGGTTTGACCAAAGCCAAGAGTGAGCTAGGCATAACCTTCGAGTATGTTCAGCCGACTGCAATCGCGGAGTATGAGGGATATCAGAGGGGCTACGCTAAGACTGGCGACTATGCACTCATAGTTTGCATCGGCTTCGATCAGGCTGACGCGTTAGCCAAGGTAGCAACCGAGTATCCTAACCAGAAGTTCGCAATCGTTGACATGGTCGTCGACAAACCAAATGTGGCGTCACTCACCTTCAGGGCCAACGAGGGCTCATTCCTAGTCGGCGTAGCCGCGGCGATGTCATCCACAACGGGTAAAGTTGGCTTCGTCGGAGGAATGGACATCCCG
>JBGPRA010000112.1:0-7643 GCA_041489375.1 Bathyarchaeia archaeon
TCCCATCCAGTCGAGGTATCGCGGATGGATCGACCAGAGACGCAAAGAAATCAGCCCACTGTCTTGATCTCTCTGCCGTTCTCAATGGCGACTAGCTCAACATAATTCGAGATGTTGGAGGTCTCAATCTTTTTTCCAATGACTTCCTCTATCTGGAAGACCCCCGCGGGATTATCCATGTAGATCCTTATACTCACTGGTTTTTCATCACCCTCTTCAATATCCACTCTCTTTATCGCTGTCGCGGAGATGCTGTGCATATCCACCTTGCCTCCACGGTAAGGTATCCTGGCCCGTCCCTCAGCCATATCGGTCCCATCTGCCACCTTCGCAGCCCCCGCCTCTATGCTTAGAGCTCTTATAGGGTTCTCATGAGCGTAAATCGCGTGGAGTGTCTCACACTTCATCTTCAAGACAAGCTCGGGATCATCAGGATAGACCCTCGAGTACACCCTCTCAATGATTGGCGCTGCCAAGTAGCAACTATGCATTATGTGATCATTTCTGTGGATGCTGTTTCCAATATCGTGGAGGTAGCTCCCCACCATGGTGACTAGCTTCGCCCCTTCCTGATCACAGATACCATTAGCAACAGTCGTCGGCTCCACCACCTTAGTTATTAAGTCAAGTATTTCGAGACTACTCCCTGTCGCTATGCGAGCGTGTACTGGGCCATGATCGTTATAGTTCATCCTCTTTACGACCATCTCGTTAGACATCCTGAGATATGTCTGGACCTCTGCGTCGCCTTCGAGAATGTCGAAGACACGACGGACACGAGGCTCCTCGAGGTGACTGAATATGAGTCGGTTTGAGACAGTGACCATCTAGAGATCAGTTGAGATGAGGGTATTGAGCCATAAACGTCTATCTAGATGACTCCTTCTCATACTGCAATAAATGGGACTAGCAGCACCGCCGATAGGAATGCGAGAAGTCCCGCTGTCATTGCAACAGCCGCTGCCACAAGTATTGGCCTCGTACCCAGCCCTAGGATGCTGCGGAAGCTGACCTTCGAGCCAACTCCAGCGAAAGCCGTAGCGAATGTGAAGGGCAGGATCGTACCCGATAGGTAGCCCTTTATTGCGACCCAGTCGATCCCTGCGCTAAGAAGCGAAGCGATGTTCAAGTCGAGGAATGCACAAATAATCGATCCCACTGTGAAGAATACCGCAAATAGTGGTACTGTGAAGGACGCTCTCCCCTCGACGCCCTTCTCACATCTGGAACAATACCACGCGAGGAGAAAGACAACGGGGCCTATCATGAATATCCTAACTGACTTGATCAGCATCGCCGCCTGAACCACGGAAGCGTCCACGGCGCCCGCTGCTGCGATAACCTGCGCAGTCTCATGAACCCCAGCACCGACCCAAATCGCGTAGGCATCTAGGCTACCCCCCAATAGGGCGTTAACTGGCGTATTCAGGAATAAGAAGGGATATAGGAACATTGAGATGAGACCGAAAAGGGTTATCCCGGAGACGGCGAGACCCGACTCCTCTTCCTTTGCCTCAATCGCAGGGGTCAGGGCTGCGATCGCTGAGGCGCCGCAGATGGCCGTTCCGACGCCAATCAGCGAGGCGAGACGATGATTCAATCCCATTCTGGCGCCGAGCCAGAGGCTCAGAGAGAGAGCTGCGGCGATGATGATAAAGGCAGCTAAGACGCCAACACCGACACGCGTCCAAATTAAGGCACTCGTCACGAAGCCGAGGACAGCGACCCCAATTCTAAGCAATTGGCTGGAGCAGAAGCCCACACCGTCTTTTAATGACTCCCTGAGGGTGAAGATGTTAGCGAAGGCAATACTGATTACGAAAGCCCACATCATAGGGCTAACAGGTTTATAGAGTCCCCAGAGGGTGAAAGAAGCCACAGCTATCACAATACAGTAGACTACCCCGAGGATGACTCCCCCTTTGCTTCTGGTTGAAGAGTTCAATGGACTCCCTTGACTACGTAACCATCTTTCTAAAGTTTTCGCGGCTGCTTACCAGATGGTGGTGATATGAGAGATTTGGCGATTTATCCAGATACTCTACATGACGTAACACGCTGGTCTCTATTGGTTTGATAAAATAGTAATCTTTTTACCAGAGTCCGAGGTGAGTGTACGCTACCCTTGAGGTTCAAATAGTGAGTAAAAATCAATCGGCGATGACCGCTGTCATCGGTGGTTTCGTTGTATTTTGCCTCAAGTTGGCGGCTTTCTTCATCTCAGGCTCTGTTGCGCTACTCTCAGATGCACTTGAGTCTATCGTCAATATCATCGCCTCCTTCCTGATGTTCTTCTCCGTCCGAATCTCGGGGGCGCCAGCTGACATTGACCACCCATATGGTCACCAGAAAGTAGAGAACATCTCAGCCTTCATCGAAGGTGCGCTCGTCATAGTAGCAGGGCTGCTAATCGCCTACACAGCTATCGGCAGATTATTCAATCCCGTCGGACTGGGCAGCATCGATATCGCACTCGGAGTGTCTATACTTGCTACCGCGACTAACGCAGGACTATCCTTCTATCTGAAGCGGTCTGCTAAGAAGCACGGTTCAATGGCTCTGGAGGGGGATTCGAAGCACCTTCTCTCAGACGTGTTTTCATCTATCGGTGTTGTAATCGGTCTTTTCATCGCTAGGCTCACAGGGTGGATTATCTTAGATCCTCTCTTAGCCCTAGCTGTGGCTACACTGGTATTCAAGATGGGTATTGAGCTCGTATACAAGGCTGGTAATGGTCTGTTGGATCAGTCAGCTGATGATGAACAGAAGAGGATCGAGGGTCTCTTAAACGCTCACCACCCCCATTTCATCGATTACCATAATGTGAAGACCCGCCGCAGTGGTAACAGGGTCTTTGCGGAGCTACATCTAATCGTCGACCCTAACCTCACCGTAAAAATGGCCCATGACCTTACGAAGCACTTAGAAGAGAGACTTCACCAAGAATTACCCGAAGTCAGCTTAACAATTCACGTCGAACCCCCTAAGGCACACGGAGAAGACGACTGACTCACCTTTTCAATTAGTAACTGCATAAATTAGTGGGTATAATCAGTTTGGTTAACATAGTCGACGTGTTCTCCCTAAAGAATCATGTAGGCATTGTTACTGGAGGGGGACAGGGGCTAGGAAAGGTATTCAGTCTCGCTTTCGCTGAGGCGGGTGCGGACATCGTCGTCGCTGAACTCAACTCCGAAACAGGCCCAGAGACGGTCGTAGAGATAGAGGATAGTGGACGTAGAGCCTTATTCGTCGAGACAGATGTTAGGCATCGCCTTAGCGTCGAGACTATGGTCAAGAAAACTGTTGAACATTTTGGCCGACTTGACTTCATCATGAATAACGCGGGGATTGTCAAGTGGTGTCCCGCCGAGTCGGTCTCTGAGAAGGACTGGCGGGAGGTTATCGACGTAAATCTGAACGGGGTATTCTACTGCAGCCAAGCGGCGGCGCATGAGATGATTAAGCAGCGTAGTGGCTGCATCATCAACATAGCCTCTATGTCAGGCTATATTGTTAATCGCCCCCAGCCCCAGGCGAGCTATAACGCCTCGAAGGCTGCAGTAATTCACCTCACACGTAGCCTCGCGGCCGAGTGGGCTCCTTATAACATCCGCGTAAACGCCATAGCCCCAGGCTATATGGACACAGCAATGACTCACAGGGCATTCGAGGACCCAGCCTACGGTCCGATCTGGACGAATGGGATACCCATGAGACGACCGGGGCACCCTGAGGAATTAGCACCCCTCGCAATATTTCTAGCGTCTAATGCGTCAAGTTATGTGACGGGCTCAACGATCCTAATTGATGGTGGATACACTGTTTGGTAGTGTATCTCACTGGGTTTGGGTCTTTTCCCTCAGTTGGATAACCATTAACAAGTTGAAAACAAGCATCGCAGCCCCTATGTAAAAGGTAGCGACATAGCCAAATGGGGCTCCAACCAGCGTTAACACGGATGAGAAGAAGATTGGCCCTACAACGCCACCAAAGTCAAAGAACGTCCTATAAGTGCCAATAGCCATCCCTCTCGACTCCGATGGTACAGAGTCCGCTATGAAAGCCGGTGTTACCCCGTATACTATCCCCCAGAAGAAGCCGTTCATGAACATCAGGGGTAACATTGCCTCGAATGACTGAATTAAGGACAATCCTATGAGACTCACAACGCCGACGATGAAGCCAGCTGCTAACACCCTTCTCCTTCCCAACCTATCTGATAGAGAGCCCCCGAAGAGGTTCCCCGATATGTTTCCGATGGTACTCATTGAGACGAGCAATCCATAGCCTGCGAGGCTGAAGAGTAGCTGCTCCGTCGCATAGAGCGGCATCAGCGTTCCCATCAATCCGTTGTTCATCATCATGCAGACGAAGTTGATCAGGCAGCAGGCAACGAGAGTTCTGTTCATCAAGCCCTTGAACACGTCCCGACTCGGCAGTATGGAAGAGAGCTTCCCTGGGTTGAGCTGTTGTCCGCTACCCCTAACGAGGAGAACCACCCCGAGAGCGGTTAGCCCAAGGGCTGCACTGATAACAAAGTTCGAGCGGAATCCGATAGCAGAAGCAAGGAAGCCCGCCACCGTTTGGCCTATAAAGCTCCCCGTAAGCTCCACAGCCTGGAAGAGACCTAGATATTTTCCACGGGTTTTGCCTGGAAAGAGACTAGCCACATAAGTCATTCCAATGCAGAAGAAGCTCGCATCACCTACCCCCCAGAGAGCCCTCGCCACTATTAGGACCCAAATGTCCTTCGTCAGGTAGCAAGTGAGGGCGCCAAAGATGCCAAAGAAGCGTCCCGCGATCAGCAGCTTTCTCAACGGGATCCTATCACTGAGAACTCCGATAGGGAACTCAGCTAGCATCCTTACGACGAAGTAACCGGAGACAGCGAGGCCAACGAGAAAGATGGGTGCTGTAAAATCCTTACGGACGAACGGAGCAAAGATGGGTTGTATCAACCCGCCAGCGAACATTGTAAGCGTACCCCCAACGATCATGAGAAGGTACTCTCGAATCTCAGGCTTCAAGGGGGTCGCGGGATACCGCGCATCTCATAAATTTAAACCCACGTCCCGTGTCAGCCTCAGATAAGTTTTTCAGCCCACGCCCACCGAAGTCTCACGGTGGATTCTACGAGCAAACGGGAGCTACTCGTCAGCAAGATAGAGAACGGAATAGTCATCGACCATATTCCTACCGGGAAGGCCTTCCGGGTCCTCCGCCTCCTCAAGATTGAGCCAGACGCCCGGGTTATGGTGGCGCAGAACGTCGATAGCAAGACGATGAGACGAAAGGACCTAATTAAGGTCGAGGGGACCTATCTCACTAGCAAGCAGATTGATCTCATCGCCTTCTTAGCCCCCGAAGCAACCCTAAATATAATTCAGGACTGGGACGTAAAGGAGAAGAGACGCATACAGCTCCCAAAGCAGGTCGAAGGTATATTCAAGTGCCCTAATCCCCTCTGCCCCACGAATGCTCCCTATACCCCATCCAAGACCATCTTCGATGTTGAGAAAGGGGAGCGAATCGAGGAGACCAAGCTAAAATGCACATACTGCGGTAGTGTAACATACTACGGCCCCGTCCTCGAGCAGCTAACAAAAGACGACTTCACAATCGAGGGAAGCGGTCTTGTCAGTCAGGAGAAGATTGAGCGAGTCCTTCTAGACGCTCTCATCAGGGGGGGTGCCCTAAGGCTCCCACCAACTCCCAGTGAGACCTTCATCCTGAAGAGTGGGCGAAAGAGCCCATACTTCATCAATCTAGGTGCCCTCACAGATGGGGAGAGTCTTGCTAAGCTCAAGTGGGCCTTCGCCAGCTACATCGCTCTTCAGATCGAGAAAGGTGAGTTAGCAGACTTTGACTACGTTTTCGGTCCAAGCTACAAGGGCATAAGCCTTGCTGCCCTCACATGTGAGGGGCTCCGTGAGCTATATGGGATGAAGAAGCGCTTCATGTATGATAGGAAGGAGGAGAAGGGCTACGGTGACCTCACTGCTGATAAGGTCATCGTCGGCGCCGGCTACTATACACCAGGACAGCGCATCCTCGTCGTCGACGACACAATAACTACGGGAGCCACGAAGATCGACACATTCGAAAAGCTACACCTCCTCCAGGATCATAAGATAGTCGGTCTAATAATCGCCGTCGACAGACAGGAAAAGATGGGGGACGCCGAGCACGTAGAGGCGAAGACCCCAACCGAGAGCATAGAAGAGGAGCTTGGCATTAAGGTCTTCAGCATCCAGAACATAAAGACCATTTATAGTCTTATCAAGGAGGGCCTCGATCCTGAGATTAAGAAACTCTGGCTCGACTACTACAACAAATATGGTACTGTGAAGCTGGAGTAATAACCTATTTTCATACGCGTTGTTTATACACTCGTGAATTTCACTGCGCGCACGTAACGTGTCTTTGACAGGCTTTTTAAAAACCTATTTACACTCGCGGCGTACCGTTAATCACGGTGTCAAAAGTTAGCATTTGATATTGTATCAGTTCTCATAAACGTCGTCGTCGGCGTCGTAGTGACCGCTCCTGTTCTGTGGATAGCTGGAAGGCTCCTCGTTGGGGCTTCAAGGGCGAAGCTCATGGACGCGGTGATCATCGTTGTTCTAGGTAACATAGCTGGCGCAGTGATCAGCGCTATCGTCGGCGGGTTCATCGGGGCGTTAGTGCAGATCGTTGTCTTTCTGTTCCTGATCAAGAAGTACTACGAGTGCAGTTGGATGAAGGCCCTGGCAGTCGCGGTGGTGACTGTTGTGATATTCGCGATCGTCGCGCTTATTCTGGGGGTTCTGGGCTTCTCCTTCCTCTCCCCGATGCTTGGATAGCGACACGCTACGAAATATTGAAGTGCTTAAAGTCCATCTAACCAATGGTGTGAAAGAAATGACGGTTGTGAAGATTGTCGAGTTAATAGGTAGTTCCCCAAAGAGCTGGGAGGAAGCTGCTCAAAACGCCGTGAAGGAAGCAGCCAAGACTGTGAGAAACATCAAGGGCGTCGATGTGAAGCGATGCACAGCTAAAGTAAGGGAAAATAAGATTGTAGAATATCGAGCCGTTATAAAAATTGCATTCATCGTAGACAAAGAAAATTAACATACCCTACATAGTAAGGACATGCACAACATTTTACTAGGCATTTTTTCCGAATGAAATTATCTCGGTTCCACCCTGTGCACGCGCAACGCGATGTGTAAAAGAGGTATATACCCCCAGATTCGCGACCGTATGCGCTCGATGTTAGAAGTCATGCCCTTGGGTGGTTCTTAAACCACTCACGGAGAGCCTGAATCACTATGATGGATAGACCACCCTTGATGCCCGCATACTCGGTTTCGACTCTTTGCCTAAGCTCTGCATCAAGCTCATCAGGTAAGACTAAGGTAACTTTCCTCGTTTAAATTCCCCCATACTACACACCCAAATACTCCTATATAATGTTTATTCAGTACATAGTATTATATGTGCCACGATTTACCATTATGTGAGAATGCGTGAGCGGACTCGAGCTCCGAGGTAGGAGCTATAAAAATACAAAGAAACGATGAGTTGAATGAAAGATGGAAATGAAGTATTATATAACCTATGGAAATTGGAAACCAGAAATCTCTGGCTCAGTTGAAAAA
>JBGPRA010000113.1:0-7600 GCA_041489375.1 Bathyarchaeia archaeon
AAAGGAAGTGCAGGTTGTTGCTGAGGTTGCCCTGATGTCAAGATAGTGGGGAGGTTTTCAATTATATCATTCTTCACACTGTCGAGAAACTCCTTGACCTCGTTAATGTCGCTGTACTTTTCTAATAGGGCTTCGAGGAGGTGGTCCATCGCGAAGGTAGCGACTTCCTTGTTGAACTTATCGACCGCTTCTTCTGATCCTTTATCGAGGTCCCTGAACTGACGAAAAGCGCTTCTGAAGTCGTCTTGCAGACTATCCCTTTTGGTCTTAATTTGCTCCCTAATCTTTGGGGGGAGTGTGGTAAACTGCTCGTCCGCGATAGGTTTTCCGTTAATCACTGGAGTGATGGCCATGCCTATCGGGCTCCTCTGAAGGATAAATCCAGCCTGGTTTGCCTTCTGATTGATCTCCTGCCATAGTTCCGCTTTTTCATCGTCGAATTTTTTCACAGTACTGGCTCGCTTCTGAGCGTAATCCTCGCTCTCGAACGCCTTCTGTAATTCCTTTTTCACATCTTCTGTGAACTTGTCCATGCTGTCGCGGAAGGCTTTACCCTTTCCCGCGGGGAGCTTAAGGGCGTTCGGCTGCGTTGGATCCTTAAAGTTGTTGACGTAGCACCAATCGGGTGGAATGGGCATTTCCTTCGCTTTAGCCTGAAGGAAGCTCGCTATGAGGGCCTTCCGACCAGTACCGGACATTCCGGAGACGTAGATGTTGAAGCTCCCGTCTCTCATCTTTAAGCCAAAATGGAGAGCCTTGACTGCACGGTCTTGTCCAATTATCTGCTGAAGAGGCTCAAGTTCGGATGTAGAGGCGCAGTCCTTTATCTCTGTGGTGCAATTCCTCCTTGCCTTCTCGTAGTTTAGTTCAACAACCATCAACTTTCGCCTTTTATTTAGTGAGGGGGATGCTCGATATATAAATCCGGCTCAAGATCAGATGAGCTTGGCTATGAGTTCCTTGAAAGTTAGCCCCTCACCAGTTTTCAAGGTATAGTCTCCTGGCCTTTCAGCGACGCTGAAGCACCAACCCTTATACTTGAATTTACCCGCTAGGACAGCGTATCTGCGTGGATAGATCTTGTGAATGTCGAGGAAAGCATTGAGTTTGGCGACTTGGTCGGATTTATAATAAGAGTATCTGACTTGATTCTTCACCTCAAAGGCAACAACAGTGTTAGCTTTAACCGCGAAGACATCAGGAAGGGGCTCGTTACTAGGGGCACTTACTGGGACCCTAACAGCATCAAAACCCTGCTCCCTCATCATCTGAACAAGTTCACGCTCAGCATCATAACCACGCTTCTTCATGGCACGAACCTGTTTTCCGGTTAGGGTACGCGTGAAGCGTTTACGTCTCTTTTTGGGATTAGCAATGTCTCGGAGAGACAATACTACTCCTCGTCTTCCTCGTCTTCGGGAAGTGGTAGTTGACCATTCTCAAGGGGTTCAAGCGCGAGTTTAAGGAGGTCGCGGAACCAGCCAGAGAAAGTTGTAGCGTTTGGGTACTTCTGGTACATCCGCTTGTGAGGAACTTTGGCAACTAGGCGGAGCTGAACCATCTTATTGACATAAAATTTCGCGCTACTACGAGATATGTCGCAAACGCGTGCGATGTCGCCGCTTGTAAAGACTGGCTCGAGGTTTTTATAACCTAAGACGACCTTCGGTGGGAGTGGTAGGGCTATTTTTAGTATCTCAACGAGTGACTCCTCTCTTGACATGTGGATCTCCAGATTGAGTTGAATAATTCAACGTGCCATATAAGAAGCGAGGGTGTGATACAATTTTCGTTGTACCTGTTGATAGAAGCGGAGAGGGTTTAACATAAATAAGTAGGATATTTTTCCTTAAATTCGCCATTATGAAGAAGAAAAAAGTATGACATGGTTAGTTGTTTTAATCAGGGTAATAATTTATAAAATAGCGCATTAATGTTACATATATGACATTATCGAATGGGGATGGTACAAAATCGGTGGCTCGATTAGTTAGAGAGGCGATTCAGATGAGGCCAAGCCTCCTCGACGCGTTGAAGATGGGGATTGTAAACTACAGCGCACTAGCTAGAATGCTTCAAGAGGAAATCGGGGAGGGAAGCGCGGAAGCGGTGAAAGCTGCGGTGATACGAATAGCAGAAGCACTCTCGAAAGAGCGGAGGCTCCAGGAGGAGGAGGTTAGAGGTATCTTAAAGGAGTCAAAGGTACGCCTACAGGACAAGATCGCAGTACTAATTAGCCCGATCAAGTTGGATATCTCCTACCTCGTTACTGCCTATCTGACAGACAGCTACGTATACATAGTCGACCAGACAGGTCTCGGGAAGGATCTACCTAAGCAGGTACAAGTTATGAGCAATCTCGTCGCCCTCGTCCTTCTAAGCCCGGACCGCGTAGAGACTACCCCAGGCTTTGTCGCTTTCATTACCCAGCTCCTCGGCGGTCACGACATAAACATCATCGAGTTCATCAGCTGCTTTACAAACACAATCATAGTTTTAGACACAAAAGATGCCCTCAAGGCGTTCAGCTTACTTCAGAACTATACTTAACCAAAACTAAGTAATAGATGTCAAATAACACACTTCTATTATATCATAAAATAACCCAATCCATAGACCTTTATGCAGAGAGAGGCTTAAAAACAGCTCAGAAAAACATTAGGAGAGGAGGTACGTGCAGCGACGCTCCCAGTGCCTTAATTAGTGGTCTTATTCCTGAAACAGTAAAGCTTTTAGTCGGAGACTACAAACTCATGTATGAGAATGGCGGAGATTTGTCCCGTCTGCGGACTCCCGAAGGACCTTTGTGTCTGTGAGGAGATGAGCCGGGAGCAGCAGCGGATAAGGATACGGTTAGAAAACCGCAAATGGAGTAAAACCTGGACCATCATCGACGGGATCGACTCGAAGGGTGACCAGCTCAGAAAGATAGCTACACAGCTAAAGAATAAATGCGCTTGTGGCGGCACAGCAAAGGACGAACAGATAATGCTTATGGGCGACCACCGAGAGGTTGTCAAAGATATGCTGGTAAATCTTGGCTTCCCCGAGGAGAATATAGAGGTCCAGTGACGAGGTACCCTCTGTGGCTATTAAGGAAACACTCAGGAAGATCAGGCATAGGAACCCGAAACCGGTAGTTTACCCAATATGAATACATATGGTAGATAACTGGCGGTTTTAACACTTTTATACAATATGTTTTAAGATAGAAGGATTGGCCCCCGTCGGTCTACCCCTATAATAGATGTGTGGCTTCACTGCCTCACCTACGCTCTGCCACGCCTGTTTTTCGCACACAGTCACCGCCCACGCCCGGGCTCAGGATTAAAGTAAATAGACAAGTGAAAGAGAAAAAGGAACGAAGTGATGAAAAAAAGGGGGGAGATTCACTCAGAGATTATGCTTGTATTGAAATCCTCGACATACTTCCAGCCGTTCTTTTCGCCACTCGCTAGAACTTCCATCGTGAAAGCCTGCCACGCATCCATGCCCTTGCTGGTTTCATAAATAGTAGCATAAGTATAGTCGTTACCCCATGGTGTTCCTCCACCAAGTGTTTTTATTCCATGTTTCTCAGCGATTTTCTTCCATCTCGTAAGTTCAGGTTCCCATAAGGATCGGTTTGTGATGAACTCCCTGGTCCATTTAACGTGGTTTATGAAGTAGAGTTTACCCAATTTTTGTCTTCTCTCGATGCCATATCCTTGGCATCGTATAATGTTCATTAAAGATAATTATATAAATTTTTTAAGTGAATAAAAACTCCGATTTTCCATAGATTACGCACGCATAATGATCATCCAATCCCAGTAGGATGGGCCTCTTCGGCCCCCTGCCTAATCGGAGGCTACGGGAGTATGGATGTAGTCTCCAAAAATACCTCAGGAATTGCTTGAATATAAAGAAAATCGATTTATAATATTATTAATCATATACGCAGATTTTTCATTGTGTGTGCGATATACTGAACCTATTTATTCAGTGAATCGTTAATGGAGTTCCACCTGATACTCAACCATGATTGAATGACGAGTGCAAAGGGGATTACCTGCCCTTGAAAACGGTCTTCTTCCCCTTGATCACATTCGCCAAGCCCTTCTTAGCGTCCTCAGTGGCCCATACAATGTTCGACGCTTCTAGCTCCTTAGCACGTGCCTCCGCGAGGTGAGGGTACAAGATGTTGCGAACGCTCTCCTTGAAATACCTCGCGGCGACGGGCGCGGCGGTTGACATCTTCTTCGCGATTGCAAGACCGATCTCGTCGACCTGGTCGTCCGGCACGACCTTGCTGACTAACCCAAGTTCGTAAGCCTGTCTACCCGTGAAGCCCTCGTTGAGGAACATGTAGTCAAGCACCTTATTCCTACCGATCCAGATCGGCAGCCGGAGGCTGCACATCCCCCAGGACCCGACGATCCCGTAGTAGATGTCGCCATCGTGGATGTTGAAAGTCTCCCCGACTATCCTTATGTCGAAGGCACTGAAAACAGCAGTTGAGCCTCCGAAGCAGATGCCTCGGGCTGCGACGAGAGTCGGCTTCGGGTAGCAGTCGATCCGCTCGACAATCTTGCCACCCAGCTCCGAGAACGGGGTATCGGTAACCCCATCCACTATGTCCTTGTCGAGGTCCTCGAAGCCCGCGCCCTGAGAGAAGTTCGGCCCTGTGCTCTTGAGCATGACCGCTCTGACCTTGTCGTCTCTCTCGAAGTTGTCGAGACAGTCGAGTACCTCCACGATCATCCTCTTGCTGAAGCCGTTCTGCGGTGGGGCATTGATGGTGATGACGCCAACGCGCTCCTCTCTACTCACCTTTATCTGAGTGTAATTCATGGTCACACCTATCCTCAAGGAACGCCAAAGCGTTTAAAGAAGTTCGTATAAACCGCTACGCGTGATTAATAATTACTCTCGTGAGTGCTTCCAACGCGTCGTTCTCAAGCGTGCGAACTTAAGGTAGTGCAGTAGACTCAACACACGCAGCGTATCCTTTAAAACAGAAGAAACAACCTAATGTTGAATGGCGCACCCCGAAAATAACAACACAGACGACCCTACAAATTCGGGGTATTACAAGGCGAAGTACAAGTCGATAGAAGATCTGCCATCCGTTGGCCCGGCAACTGCATCGAAACTTAAGGAGATCGGTTTCAAGACCGTTGAGTCCATCGCCATGGCGACGACGGCTGAGCTTATTAACGCAGGTATAGGCGAGGAGACAGCGGGAAAGGTCATAGAGGCTGCCCGTAAGAGCATAGCCATCACCTTCGTAAGAGGAGATGAGCTAGTCGAAATAAGGAAACAGATAAAGCAACTAACAACGGGATGTCAAAGCCTTGACTCACTTCTCAAGGGAGGTCTCGAGACCCAGAGCCTCACTGAGTTCTATGGCGAGTTTGGAACTGGCAAAAGCCAGATCTGTCACCAACTTTGCGTAACAGTCCAACTCCCAGAGGACCAGGGGGGCCTCAATGGTGGCGCCCTCTATATTGACTCTGAGAATACCTTTCGCCCCGAACGCATCCAACAGATAGCTAAAAGATTTAATCTCGACTCAAATGAGGCTCTTAAGAAGATTATCTTTGCTGAAGCCTACACGAGCGACCACCAGATGGTTCTTCTCGACAACGCTGATGAAGTAGTCAAGGAAAACAATGTTCGCCTCATAATTGTAGACAGCCTTACAAGTCACTTCAGAAGCGAGTACCTCGGCCGCGAAATGCTCGCTAGTCGTCAACAACTCTTAAACAAACATATGCACAAGCTGATGAGACTGAGCCGTGCCTTTAATACAGTCGCTGTCATCACGAATCAAGTGATGTCGCAGCCCGATGCTTTCTTCACAAAAGGTGTCATACCTGTTGGCGGCCACATAGTCGGCCATATGAGCCACAGTCGAATTTTCCTCAGGAAGGGTAGAGATAATATACGCATAGCCAAACTTACTGTGAGCCCTAGCCTTCCCGAGGGAGAGGTCCCCATTAGGATAACAGAACAAGGAATAGAGAGCGATGAAGAGATCTGACAAACCCCGAGGAATGACCGCCACCGGAAAGACCCGCGAGGCTGTCATAATTTTCTTCGACGCTGTAATCGAGAGACGCTTCAGCGATGCAGACAAAGCACTAGAAGAAGTACGAAACAGGAAAAATCCCAACCCTGAGTTCCAAGACGGCTACATCAAAGCACTCGAGGGCATACTCACATCTGCACGCTCCGGAGACGAGAGGGACTTCCTAAATAAGGTTAGCTACACAGAGGAGGGTCTCGAAAAGTATGGTAAGGACTTCAGGTCGTTCCTAATGAAGGGCAGGCCAAAAGCATTCGATCTCGGCTTCTTTTCAGCTTGGTCAGACCTAGTTCACTACAGACTCGCAACTAATAAGCTCTCTAAAGCGGCGCAGTCCTAAAGACCGTGTAGAGCAGTGTCCATACCATTACCCAGATAAAGATATAGGCGCCTACACCGACCTTCAGCCCGTGCCCTCTATCTAGATTCAGGTAGCCCGACAGCAGGTCCGAGGATGCAAGGTATAGGAGTACGCCAAGCATAAAGACAAGAGTGCCATCGATTTTAACATAAACTTGAAGAGTAAAGCAGAGAATTGAGGCGATTAAGGCCAAGCCAGCCTTAACCCAATAGAGTTTCTCGGAGGGCTTCATCGAGTGATCACCGCTCATATCTCCCAGTGGGATATTTGGGTGTATCGAATTACTTAGCTAATGTAGTCGGGACGCTTATCCGAGATCGGGAGGAGCTCGGTCTCCTCCTCGAAGACCTCCAGTCGCTTCCGAATCGAGGCGTCGAGGCGCCGTGCCCTCTTCTCGAGGAGGGTTGTATCGAGTTCAATCCCGAGGATTGAAGCGAGTTTTATCAGCACGGCTCGCGAGGAAAGGTGCTGTGGGACGTTCGCGTACTTTATATCACCCATCAAACAAGCTCCTGGTATCCCGTGATCCTTAGCAACTCCTATGACGACGCCATTCAAGCCATTCACTACACCCTCCTCCTTTACTATCTTTATCCCATGCGCTTCAAGAGACGCCCTCATCTCCTCACTCGTATAAATACCAAAGACTTGTGGTTCCTCAGTGTACTCCGTCGGGTAGGCAGCCATTGTCCACATCCTGCGCACACCGAGATCAACGGCAAGATCTACAACGTCGTTGGCTAGTTTTATCGACTCCTCAGGTATGGAGGGCTGAGCATCGCCAACGCAGATGACGAGGTTCTTCTCCGGAGCGGCATAGAACCTGTGCCTAATAGGCGAAAGGCTACCTAGTCCATTATTGTAGACAAGCATATTGTGGTAGTAGGTCACTTCTGCGAACATCTTAGCATTCAGACGCCTCCGTAGGTAATCGGCAGAGATCTTGGCGATGTACCCCATCCCCGGCCACGCTGCGATCATGTCGGGATGTTCAAGCTCAGGCTTACTCAGATATCGGACTTCCAAAGGAGTCGCTTATCCCAAGCCAAGGTTTTCCATTAAACCTTTCGGAAAGCTATGCTCTGTTTCCTTATATTCTGACGTCTTTTCCTTGTATGAGTCAAGTTTCCGATTAGTTAAACGATCAGTTTCACCGCTGTGAATTAACC
>JBGPRA010000114.1:0-7587 GCA_041489375.1 Bathyarchaeia archaeon
AGCTTAAAGATGCCCACAACCACCGCGGACGTTGACCAGTGGCAGAAGCTTTTCGGTATAAGCTATGAAGCCCTCGACCAAAGCGAACTACTCAAGAGGGCACTCACAATGGTGGATTGGAGTGGTAAACCTGGCGAGGGGAAGTATAAGATACTCAACCCACGCCTCAAGAACGCAGCGGAACATATACAAAATCATGGTAGCATCGACTACAGCCGCCCAAAACTCAAGGAATTCGCCAAGATGTTACTCCAACTCAGCCTTTACTTCGCTGGCGAGGATATCACCAAAGAGTACGCGGTGACCTTCGCGGGGATAAAGTGCCAAGACGAGCTGAGCGCTAATCACTGCACGGCTTGCCTAATGGCTGCTTATTTAAGTAATGACATTGGACCCGACGGGAAACCCAAGAAGGTCATCCCAGTCGCATGTGAGAACGACATGGACTCGGCCCTCACCCAACTCATTATGCATCTAATAACCGAGAAGCCAGCGGGCTTCGGCGACTTCCGCGACGTCGAGGATAGCATCCTCTACATAGTCAACTGTGGTCAACACCCGCCCTACTTCTTTGGCGGACCCGAAATGGACTCCAGTAAGAAGCTGGACAACGTTGAGTACATGGGACAGGAGATCTTCTACGACGCCGGTGGGAGCAGCGTCCGAGGTAGAACCCCGGGAGGCCACGTTATGACCGTCGCCCGCTTAGGAAGAGAGAATCTCCGATACAGGCTCGTCGCCAGTGTAATGGAGACCCTACCTGTCGAACCTGAGGAGCATGAGAAGTACAACCCGAGCTGGCCCATAATTAAGGGGAAGATCCCCATGAGCGACGAGGAGCTAATCAGTGTATGGCCCTGCAACCACCTAGGATTCGCCTATGGAGACCTAACCCCCGCTCTAGCCGAGGTTGCCCATCGCCTCGACATCGGCTACACCATCTACGACGCTGACGGAAACAAGTATCATAAGCCGACGTGACCGCGTTGACATACCTAATAGGCACCGACATAGGTACCCTCGGGACTAAGACAGTCGTCGTGGACGCCGATGGCCACATTAAGGGCTCCTCCTTCCTTGAGTATGGCGTCATCACCCCGAAGCAAGGATGGGCCGAGCAGTGGCCAGAAGTCTGGGAGAAAGCAGCACGGGCCTCCATCAAGACCGCCATTGAGAAGGCGAAGATCGACCCTCATGAGATAGCGGGTGCTGCCATAAGCAGCCTCTATGGTGGCAGCGGAGTCCCCCTCGATAAGGGCATGAAGCCGATCCGCCCATGCATTATATGGGCCGACCGTAGAGCCACCGATGAATGCCGATGGCTCCGCGACAACATAGGAACGGAGGAACTCTTCAAGATTACAGGCAACGTCATAGACCCCTACTACGGCTACACGAAGATGCTTTGGATCAAGAACAAAGAACCTGGCAACTGGCGCCGCATCCACAGATTCGAGACCCCCAACGCCTATGTGATCCGTGGTCTAACGGGTAAGGAGAGCGTCGACTACAGTAGTGCAGGTAATTATGGTGGCCTCTTCGACATACACAAGCGTAACTGGTCCGAGGAGATGATGAGTGAGCTTGGCGTTCCGAGGAGTCTCTTCCCTGAGAAGATTCTTAGCTCCGAGGACGTCGTCAGCGAGGTCACTGCGGAGGCTGCTGAAGCTACCGGCATCCCGAGGGGGACGCCTGTGTGCGCTGGAGGGATCGATGCGAGTGTCAGCGCCCTCGCGGGAGGCGCCATAGAGGACGGTGACCTAGCCTCGATGTTAGGTACGAGCATGTGTAACGGCTTCATCAGCCACACCCCCCGCCTCTCACCGAGGATGATCAACTTCCCCTATGTAGTCAAGGGGCGTCAGTACACATACAGTTTCACCGGAATCGCAACCGCAGGGTTCAGCGTACGCTGGTTCAGGGACGAGCTCGGGCAGAAGGAGAAGGAAACTGAAAATGCCACAGGCGTCGACGCCTATAAGCAACTCGACGAACTCGCCAGTAAGGTGCCTCTTGGAAGCGATGATCTCATCTTCCTACCCCACCTAATGGTTGGTGAGCGAGCACCTTATTGGGACGAACACTTACGTGGCGGCTTCCTCGGTCTCAGTGTTTACCACAGCCGCGCACACATGTTCCGCGCTGTCCTAGAGGGTGTTGCCTACGCCATGAGGTACAGTCTTGAGGCGGCGTGGGAGACCGGCATCAGAGTGAATCGGGCGACCCTCGTCGATGGAGGAGCGAGGAGCCCCCTATGGAGACAGATAATCGCCGACGTAACCGGAGTCTCAATGAATTATATACCTGGTGCTCAGGGTGCTCCTCTCGGTGATGCCATCTTAGCAGGCCTTGGTACTGGCGTTATCGGTGACCATAAAGTCATTGAGAAGTGGATATCAGGTAAGGTGCCTATGAAACCCAACCCCGAGAACGTGAAAAAGTATCAACACTACTACGAGCTATACAAGATGAGCATCGAGGCGAGTCGACCTCTCTTCAAGGAGATGGCTGGCTAAATGATCTTCAACTTCTAATAGTTATACGCGTTTGAATCAATGAAAGGAAGTTTCAAGGAAGAGAATTAAAGAATAACACGAGCATCGACTGCACACGCACCCTTCTCATATACTAGAATAGGATTCATGTCGAGCTCCTTGATCTCTGGACACTCAATAAGCATCTGACTCACAGCCAGGAGCGTGTTAACAATGGTCTCCTTGTCTGCCATAGGCATCCCACGAGCACCGTCGAGTATCTTCTTCGCCTTGATCTCATCAAGCATCTCCCATGCATCCTCCTTAGTAATAGGGGCGAGGCGGAAGCTGACGTCCTTGAGTATCTCGACGAATATACCTCCGAGGCCAAACATTATTGTCGAGCCAAAGGTTGGATCGACGGTTGAGCCAATAATGATCTCAGTACCCTTAGGGGCCATCTCCTGAACCAGAATACCGTCAATGACTGCGGCTGGCACATTCTTCTTAATGTTGGCAATGATCCTCTGATATCCCTCCCTGGTGCCCTTCTCGTCGTTGACTCCTATTATGACGCCACCCGCGTCGCTCTTGTGGAGAACTTGGGGAGATACAATTTTGAGGACTATGGGGAAGCCGATCTTATTAGCTGCCACGACAGCGGCGTCCTCGGTTTTCGCTATCTCAATCTTCGTGACGGGTATGCCATAGAGGCTACAGAGCATCTTTGCCTCGTGCTCGAATAGGAAGTTCCTATTCTCAGCTTTGGCAACCTCGAAAATCTTACTGATCCTTGGGTCCCTCATTGGGCAACCTTCCTGAACTCTAAGTAGGGATACCCCTTCTCCTTTTAAAAATATGGGCTCCCTCACTTCACAGCGGGTAGAATAAACTCGGATACAAGTCTACGGGGGTTCTCAAAGTTTTCCTCACCGTGGCCAGTGAAGACGACGACCATATCCTTCTCGGGGAACACGTAAATGAACTGGCCAGCGTAGCCCATTGCAGTGTAGTATCCCCCACCTTCGTTTACCCACCATTGGTATCCATAACCTGGGAAGATGTCAGCGCTTAGCTTTTTTGAGGTCGCTTGCCTTACCTACTCCCTCGATACAATCATCTTTCCATCCCAGGTGCCCTCATGAAGGTAAAGGTAGCCTATCTTGGCCATGTTCCTCGGTGTCATGTAGATGCCGTAGAACCCCCATTGCCTCCCACTTGTGTCGTTCCTCCACATTACGTTACTTATCCCTAGGGGCTCGAAGAGGTTCCTCTTAGCGTAAGCGAGGGTAGCCATACCCGTCTTCTCTATTAGTATAGCGGAGAGGAGGTGGGAGTTCGCATTCGTGTACTTGAACACAGTACCGGGTTGTACCGTGATATCGAGGTTGAGTGAGTACTTTACAGCGTCCTCAGCGTTGATGAGTCTATCGATCCATATCCAGTCGTCGGGGTAGTCATCCCTACTATCTAGCCCCGATAACATCATTAGCAGGTTCCTAAGGGTCAACTTACTCTTCCAATCACTAATGTTCTCGGGTTGATAATTGGGGAGTAGATCGAGGGCCTTCGAGTCGACGCTGATTATCTCCCCCCTGTCTAGGCGATTCCGATGAGTGTGCTTACAATACTCTTTGTGCAACTGTAGATATGATGTTTAGTTGTTGCGTTGAAGGTACCAAAGTACTCTTCCATCGCGACGTAGCCATGGCGTATTACGATGACGCTGTCTATAGTCGGTATGCTCGTTTTTATCTGGTTGACCATAGCGATGAGTTTAGGCGAGTCCAGGTCGAGCTTCTCCGGTGTCTCGTTTCTCCATCCCTCTGTTGGCCAATACGTCGGTAAAGTAGTCTCCTCAGGATGAGTTGGATTTATGTTCTGATTCATGGCGACCAACACTTCAATGCATACAACAATAATCAGCGTGACTGCGTATGCTCTCCTCGAGAACATCTGTTTAACCCCCAACCGGTTAAAGAGTTAGCGCATACACAAACATTACGTTACTGGTATGGATCGGGTCAGTGGGCTTACTTAATCGTCTTCTCAGCGGCTTTAAGGCCCTGTTCAAAGAGGGCTAGGAGTTCATCAATTTCCTCTTTCTTGGCGGAGAGGGGCGGGCCAATCTGTACATGATCACCGTAGAAACCATCGATGGTCCCCGCACCGGGATAAACTATAAGGCCACGGTCCCAGCACTCCTTAAAGACCCGCTGGTTGAAGCCGAGCTTTGGGTCAAGGGGCTCCTTAGTCTTCTTGTCTTTGACGAACTCGATCCCTGCGAAGAGACCGAGGCCTCGGACGTCGCCGACGTTGGGATGGTCATGGAGCTCCTTGAGCCTCTTGATGAGATATTTTCCATTCTTGGCGGATTTTTCGACGAGTTTATGTTTTAATATATAGTCCAGACACGCGGAGCCAGCGGCGCAGCATAGGGCATGGTTGCCGTAGGTGTGGCCATGAGCGAAGGGTCCTTTAAAGGTCTCATAGACCTTGTCGCTGGCTATGACAGCTCCGAGGGGGAGGTAACCGCTGCTAATTCCCTTAGCAGCGGTCATGATATCCGGCTCGACTCCCCAGTGCTCGATGCCCCAGTTCTTACCGGTTCTGCCGCAGCCCGTCATGACTTCGTCAGCGATGAATAATACACCATACTTGTTACATATCTCTCGGATGAGTTGGAAGTAGCCTTTCGGGGCGGGGACTGTGCCTAATGTAGCGCCTACTACTGGTTCTGCTATGAAGGCGCTACAGTACTCGGGTCCCGTCGACCGGATCATGGTGTCTAGGGATCGGGCACACTCCAAGTCGCACCTGTCTGAGGTCTTGTTGTAGGGGCAGCGATAGCAGTATGCTGGTGGGATGTGTGGGTAGTCGATGAGCATGGGTGTGAAGCGCCTACGCCTTCCGATGTGGCCGCTCATGCTAAGGGCTCCGAGGGTGTTTCCATGGTAGCTCTGCCACCTGGCAATCACTTTGTATCTCGTTTTATCCCCGTTCTCGAGGTGGTACTGGCGGGCCATCTTGGCAGCTGCTTCCGTCGCCTCGCTCCCCCCGTTGCAGAAAAAGTTGTGCTTGAGCTTACCCGGTGAGAACGCAGCAAGTTTCTCGCTTAGCTCTTTGACTGCGTCAGCTACGAAGAAACCGCTGTAGGCGAAGCTGACGGCGTCCATCTGCCGTTTAATCGAGGCGTTAATCTCATTCACGCCGTATCCGATGTTGACACAGAGTGGGCCACCGCTACCGTCGAGATATTTTTTTCCATCGGAGTCCCAGATATAGACTCCCTTACCTTTGACGAGGGTTGGGGTCTCCCTTGCGGCCCTCGAGAAGAGGTTGTAGTCCCTTGGCATAGGAGATCAGGTATTACTGTGTAGAAGTTGGTATAACACTAACGCCTCGTGCTTACGTTACAAATCAATAAAACAAGCTACCTTAGGATTAGCGCTGGGCAGTTGGACTCGTCTATAACATTTAATAGGCTCCTCGTATTCACAGTTCTGAAGGTGCGATTTTGGAAAAGGCAGAAGTACAAAGGGCACTTGACGATGTACGCCCACAGCTCCAGATGGATGGCGGCGACGTAGAGCTCGTCGAAATTAAAGACGGCGTCGTCAGGGTTAGGCTCAAGGGCCACTGTGCTGGATGCCCTATGAGTCAGATGACGGTAAAGTGGGGCGTTGAGCAGTATCTGAAGAAGAAGGTCCCCGGCGTAAAGGCCGTAGAGGCTGTTTAGGGGGAGCAACTCAGAACGCTAGCGAGTGACCTCGAAACCTGTAAAGATTACGGTGACATCTTCGCCATAGTCAAAAGGAGCGTTAAGAAGAGCCTTGGACTACATAGGGTAGGTTTGATGCTTCTTCTCGGTAATCTTCCCCTTCGTGTGGGCGCATTTCATCCAATGGGTACAAACGAGATTGTACTCAACCGCAGGCTAATTAGAGGGAAGACAGGTATGAGTGAGCGAAACCACGTTTTCGCTATCCTACTACATGAGTATTTGCATAGTCTTGGGTTCGAGGATGAGTCTCATGTGAGGCGTATGACATACAGGGTGTGTCTGGATAACTTTGGTAAAGGGAGCCCGGTAGTTGAGGCTGCCGTTACTGGGCCATGGTCAGATCTCACCGAGGAGGACTTCGATGAACTCGAGCCCGAGCTAAACCTCGAACTTGTGAGAAACTTTGAGAGGCCAGACAGCGGCTATATAATATAATTTTCATTTTTATCATAGAATCGAGTGCACGCATTTTTTGTTTCAGAAACGGTGGTATCCGGTGGGCACGACGGTGAGGGTCTAAGACTTATAACGAGACTTTACATCATATCTCACGTGGTCCAGATGCCTAGGGATAAAGTTGACACTTTCAAATATGCCCGAGAGATGAATGAGCTGATGAGGAGAGGTGGTCTCTTCCTCGTAGCTCAAGCTGACGGAATGAAACCTAACGCGATGACTATTGGATGGGGATTATTGGGAACGATATGGGCCAAGCCCGTGTTCATTACAGCTGTCCGCCATAGCAGGTACACCTACAAGCTCATGGAGGCTTCGAAGAGCTGGACGATCTGCGTACCTGCGAAGGGGATGGAGGCTGTTCTTGAATACTGTGGCACGAAATCAGGCCGCGATGTGGACAAGTTTAAGGAGTGTAAGCTAACCGCTAAGAAGGGAGTAGGTATAGACGCCCCATACATCGAGGAGTGCCCGATCCACATCGAGTGCACCACAGTCTATAAGTCTGATATGAAACCCGGCAAGCTCGAGGCGAATATGGAGAAGGAGTTATACAAGACCAAGGACTTCCACATGCTATACTTCGGTGAAGTAAACGGCGTCTACGCTGTAAAGGACGCCGCGAATAAGCTGCTGTAGGTGACTATGATGAAGGTTCTTATCGTCTACGACTCGAGTACGGGGAATACCGAGAAGATGGCGCACGCTGTAGAGGACGGTGTCAAGAAGGCTGGCGTAGAGTCAGTTCTGAAGCACGTCAATGAGGTCTCCGTAGATGAGATACCGCAATATCAAGGACTCATACTCGGGTCACCGGTTTACTACGGCCTCCCCAGCTGGAAGATAAAGAAGTTCATAGATGAGTCCGTAAAG
>JBGPRA010000115.1:0-7584 GCA_041489375.1 Bathyarchaeia archaeon
AGGGGCACCCCGCTTCACCAACTCGAGTGCATACTCGACCTGGTATATCCGCCCCTCGGGAGAGAATATCGTGATCGCTTCGTCGTACTCCCTTCCGCGTGACATGTTCCCGCCTCTTATCTGCTATTCGTTTAGGTGTGGGGTATTTAAACATCTCATGGATAACAAGTGCGTGATATGGAAAGTAAGCTATTCCTTAGCGAGTTTTTTAAGCTCGATAGGCGTGAGGCGGAAGGTAGTCCACTCGTCCATTGATTTAGCACCGAGGCTATAGTAGAACTTCCTACTCGGCTCATTCCAGTCTAGGACAGTCCACTCCATGCGAGCGCAACCCTTGTCGAGAGCGCTTTTCGCTAGTCTTCCAAGCAGCATTGAGCCAATACCGTTTCCACGAAACTCTTCAGGAACGAAGATGTCCTCTAACCACAATGTCGGTCGCCCCGTCCACGTGCTGAATGTGAAGTAATATAAGGCGAATCCCACATACATTGGGCCTTCCTTCCTCGTATTCTCTGCGAGTAGCACTTTAAATACAGATTCTTGTCCCCAGCCCCACCTTTCGTAATCATTTAATGTGGCGACGAAGCTCTTAGGGGACCTCTCATAGATAGCTAGTTGTTTAACTAGGTTAATAATTACTGGAATGTCCATCTTTGTGGCCTTCCTGATCTTGTATGTGATTCTCTGCCTCATGGGAAAGGATGAGCATGGTTAGGCATTATGAGCATTTCTAATCAAAGTAGAAGATACTGTGGAGATGTCTAATGATGTTCTATTTGTCATGTACGTGCGCTGAGGCGTCTAACTTAGTTCGGATTTTATATCAGCTCCCCACGGGCTATCATGGTTACCTTACCACCGACGTTCACTTCGATACGGCTCCTCTTTTCCTCAGCTCTGAGGTAGAGAATACTAGGGCGGTTTATCTCGGCACCCTGCTCAACGCGTATGTCAATCTTTGGGGACCCAAAATAGCGATGCTTTACGAGGTATCCTGCGAGACAGCTATTTGCACTTCCAGTAGCGGGATCTTCCGTCCAGTCATTCACCATCCTCACCTTGAGGTTATTGCCCTTGGTCTCAGGCTCAGGGCAGAAAAGTAAAGGCCATTTCGCCTTCTTATCAACTGAAAACGCTTTTAGCCTTTCAGCGTCAAGCTTTATCTTCTTAAGCGCTTCACGGGTCTTGAGAGGAATCATGTAGAACCATACTCCTGTGGACACCTCTTGTATAGGGAAACGAGTGTCGATATTGCTTGGTGCGAGGTTGAACATGGGTGCAATTTCCTCTGCTCTATGGATGGCGCCGAACTCTGGGTTCAGCTGCTTCATCCAGAGTAGAGATTGACCATCTGATGACATCTGGAACGTGACGGGGATCATCACAGCCTTAAGATCCAAGGTGAGATCAGGGATATCTGCCAAGGGTCGGGTGTCCTGCGAATGGGAGTTCACCAACAGGTGTGAAGATTCGTACTTTGAAGATCCTTTTTTCTAGATCAATACCTGTGATGAAAGTGCTCTCGCTGAAGTTCATCTCCCTTGTGAACTTCTGCATTTTCTCTGTTGACCATCCTTCGTTGTCTAAGACTACAGCCAGCTGGTTACCTTCTAGCTTCGCCTCTGCGAATACATCCACGATGTAAAATGGGTTACCCAAAGTGCTCACGGGTTAATCGCTAGACAAGTTATATGAGTTTGACGAATGAATGAGCTCTAAATCGCTGAGGGTGTGATAGTCCCTTCTTCTGTGCTATCTCGCACATATGTGTGCCTCCTGTGAACTTTTGATAAATCCTTTTTAAGACAGGTGTTGCTTGCGTTGCGGAGTAACGTTTTATTTTCGTGCAACACAACAAGATTTGGTGGGTATTTGGTCAGTGTAGATAAGCTGCTTAGAATGAAGGTAGTTGGCAAGGATGGCTTTATTTTAGGTAATGTGGAGGGCTTGGAAGCTAACACCTCTAACTGGCAGATTACGCACCTGCGTGTGAAGCTCTCAGATCTAGCAGCGAAGGAGATGGGATTCAAGAAGAGACTTAGAAGCACCACTGTCTTTGTTCCAGTGTCATATGTATCAGCGATCGGAGATATAGTCACATTAAACAAGTCATCTCCGGATCTCCGCAGCAATCAGGATATCACTGAGTGTAAATACTGAGCAGCATGTAAACACGCGCATGTATGAGACATGGACTCTTAGCGAGTGGTTTTATCTCGCCACGCACTTACAGTAATCTATGAGCTTCGTAGAAACGTTAGGACCAACAGGCTGGATTTTCAATATTATCACCTTTGTTATAATTGCCTATATTATTTTCCTAAAGGTTCTGCGACCCAATAAGCGCCAGTAAAACCTCGGGCAATTTATTAATAAAATTGATTCTAGCTAAAACCTGGCGTCTCACGACTACGATGATGCGCGCGCGATATCTGGTATATTATTGTATAACAATTAATTATGTTCGGCCTTATATTCACGTCTACGGAGGTCAGTATACAACGGGCGATATTGGGCTGGCTTGACTATGCCTTTCCTTATGTAGTATCGCCTTCATACTTTCTAAAAGTCTCACCGCATCTCTTGCATCTCTTAACTTCTTCAGTGCCTACGAGTTCGCCCCACATTCCATAGATGGTTTCCATATCTTCTATGAGGTCCTTAGAGCCGCACTTAGGGCAGGTAGGCTTTTCCATAGAGGACGAGAATGCCCCGCTGGATAAAAAGGCTAATCTGAATGCCAAGGGATTAACAAGGTACTTGGTATACCTTGTTTTTCCCTTCCCAGCCTCTTGAGAGGTTTCGTGAGATGTCTCTCAGCTCTGGGTGGCGGGAGGTATAATCCGGGTTTTAGATCCCTTGGTACTTCTTCCAGTCTTTTAATCATGCCTGGTTCCCTGTTGCCACATTTTTTACATCTCAACCCTTGGTCTCGACCCATCGATTCGGTGGGACCGTCACAGATGGGACAGCGAGGATTCACAAGTCTATTCTTATGAGCGAGTGAGAGGATTTCGAGGCGCTCGAGGTTTAGGGTGAGCCCAATATCGGTCTCCTTAACTCCCCCAGCCACCTTTATCTCGTCACCCTCAGTCAGCTTCGTTACTATATCTCTGAAGCTGCCGGAGGGCTCGTAAGCGGCGCAGTCGATACGCCCCGAGTCGTCGCCGACTGTGAATATGACGTGGCCACCCTCGATAATTCTATGCCTACCTTCGAAGATACCTGTGGCTATGGAAGGATAGCGAGGAATAAGCTCTGATACTCGATACTGGCGGCTGAGGTGGGCGTCGGTTCCCTGATTTGTTCTGAAGATCACCCACCTTTCTATTGGCTCACCGACCTCTATGAGGCGAGATGCGGCGAGTACTGATTCAGGCGTCTCGCCTCTTACTCCGTAGAGGACGGGATCCGGTCCCCTTGGAGCAATGAGTACCTGATTCGTCTCCGGGTCGATGTTGTTGAATGTTTCGGGAATCAACGAATCCATCTTTTTAACAGAATCCTCATTGATGAGCCTTTTTCTACCCCTATTCGGAGCCGTCCTATAGGTGAGTAGTTCATATGTGTGGTCTCCCTTGAGGGTGCCACCGATTGAGGCCAGTGACCCTATTAGACCACGTCTATTTTTCCACGCAATCGCGGAGGAGCAATACCGAGTGATGAGTCGTTCGGCGTCGTCGAGGTGGACTATGGTCTGTACAACCTCATTATGGAAAGTCTCAAGCTCTTTTGGAACCTCTCCCAAGTGGAATACTACGCCGGGATTTGTGTTATTACATTGGAACTCAGCGTAATTCTCGATGATTTCTATGACCGCCTTCTTAATATCGGCCTCAGCACTTTTGGGCGCTTCTATCCTAAGGCAGATTGAGCCGTTTCCTCTAGTCTTCCACGGTGCGTTGGGATTTAGACGCAGCAGGTTAGGATAATCTATAAATGTGCTTCTCATAGTTGTAAGCCGCTTCACTAGTAGCGCGGCGATATAGGTTGTGCAGCCACCTTCCGGGGAGTCAGTGTCATCGATCCCGATGTGTAGCTGCAATGGGAGTCGCTTCGACAGATGATTAAAGCTCTATAAAGGTTGCTGGTTGATAACTGAGCGATAGACGATGCGTCTAATAGGGCGCTTGGACCAGCTGAAACAGGCGAGGGTGGAGGGCTATATCCGATATTCCTCGGGCTTTGTTAACCAACCCATCACATTTCTTGTAGATACTGGCTGCAGTAACTCATGCATACTCCCAGATGATGTAATCAGATTAAACATTGACCATAGTAGGTTACAGACTATTACGAAGACAATCATAACCGCTAACGGCCCGGTGAACCTTAAGGTTATACAGAATGCAGAGGTTGTCCTTCCGGTTCAAGCGGGGCTGCTTGATAACAAACGTGCCTTCGTCAGTTTCCCCATGGAGAACCTCGCTGTTTTACCACCTGGGTCGAACTATGCACCTCTACCAAAGGGCTTAGTATTTAGTCTCCTCGGCATGGATGTCCTAAGTCATTTTCCTCGTTGGAGTTTCGGTAGGGAAAGACTGGTCATGGAAAACGATGAGGTAATGGGATTAAAGATGAGCTTTAAATTATAGGGAATTAAAGCCAGTTTTTTAACTGGATTAAAAAGTGCGCTCTCTCAATAGAGATTATTCCACATTTAGTATCTACGAAAATGATATATCACTAATCATCTGCGAATTATTTAGACTTAGTAAACAGCTAACCTGTTGAAGGGTCTGAAAAAGTTACTCTTGGTGATATGAAGATGGGGAATGAACGGTACAACACAGCAATTATGATTATGGGGCTCTATGGCGGTTTACTGCAGGAAGTCGTGAAGGAGTACGGATGGGAGAAAGCCCTCAAGATGCACGGCAACCTGGGTTTCCAGATGGGGGCTTCTGGAGCTGAGGAGATCAAGAAAGCGGCGGAAGGCAAGAAACTCGACATCAAGCTGATTGAGGCAACTGAAACCAAATCGATGACTGATTTTGGAGCTGTTTTCAAGAAAAGCGAGAAAGCTAACTCAGTCAGTTATGAGATAACCAAATGCCCAATGTATGACGGTTTGAAGGCGTCGGGCTTCAGCCATGACCAGATTCATAAGCTGTGTACAGCCATGTCCTCAAAGGAATACGAGGGGCTCAAATCGGTGCTTCCAAACGTTATTGGAAGTGCGAAGCTAAGGACAAAACCTGACGGTACCTGTACCGAGGAATTCGTAATACGCTGACTCTTTTTTTATTCGCACATGCGCGCGCGCATTTTTTCAAGGTAAACCTTTTCTTCAATACTAAAATCTTTAAAACTCAAATAATCATCCCATCAGGTCCCTCATTGGCGTTTGGTTATTTTAAAGATAACTACTAAGTTCTTTGAGCATGTTGCACATGCGAGTTCTTCATGTCTACTCTAGGGTTCTCTGCCTTTAACTTCGCTTAGCTCTGCGCGATCCTCTCCCTGGAAAAGAAGTTCATAATCGATAAGGAGGGCTCTGATCTTCTCTACGGCTTCGTAGACCTGCTCCTCCCTCTTCGCCCCGGTGATCACGAGCTTACCCGAGGCAAACACCAGCAGGACCACCTTTGGCTCAGTCATCCTGTAGATCGCTCCAGGGAACTGCTCAGGCTCATACATTACGTTATCCATGATATCAGCGGCGGTTTCTATGTCGATCTTCCCATGTAGGTTAGCGGATGATACTATGTTCTGGATCACAATCTTCGGCTTACCGAGGATGATTATACCATTCGCCTTCAGCTCCCTGACCACCTTCATCACCGCGCTCCTCGCCTCCTTCTCCGACTTCGCCCCCGTGCAGACCATCTTACCGCTGCCGAAGATGAGGGTCGCCGTCTTCGGCCGCTTAAGCCTGAAGACGAGTCCAGGGAACTGCTTCGGCCTGTACTCCACGTTCCTAAAGACCTTAATGATGTCGAGGAGGTTTATCTTCTGGTCGAGAGACGCCGAGGCGACGACGTTCTGTATCTTCACTTCGTAAGGGCTTGTTTCGCTCATTCCTCAATCCTCCTTTTAAGCTCCCTTGAGACGCTCTCGTAGCTCCACGTAACGCTTTTTCGTTATTGTCTGAGGCTGGGCGCATCATTTTTTGTCAGGGTTTTGGCTGCGGCAACCCTTGCTGCAACAATCGCGTTAACCTTGGTCTTGCTATGCTTCTTTTTCCGGATATTCTGTTTAAACATTTTTCTTATTTTCTTATCGAGCTCCCTATCTTCATTCTGGCTCTAGTATCTTTTAAGATGAAAGCTTAGAATGGCACTTATTGTTCTTACGACCTACGGTATAAACCCGCTTAAAATGCCTACGGCGACAAGTTGACCAAGAGGGCGTGAAATTCTCCTGTAGTTTTTTTGTGTTGCTTCGCCACACATGCACACTCTGCCGTCACGCGCGCCGAGAAGGTTGTGAGCCCAGATATGGATTTTACGATGAAGGGCTCAAGAAGGCCCATGACTTTAGTCATGGGTAGTTCACTTGCTTTTCTCGACTATTTCTTTATATGTATTCGGGCAAGTGAATCAACCGTTATATGTCTTCTTCTAAGGAAGGAAAATGGATTGCAAGGGGCTGGGTCACCGCCTCAGAGTGTTTTAGTTGCAGGAATAAACTTGGCCACAGGGTAGAAGAGGGGAAGGTCTTCATCCTTTGCGGGGACAATTGCAACTATCATCCGCTGGACAAGGATAAAGTAAAAGGAACTGAGGATGAGATTAAAGATAATAATAAAGGAACTTTAAGTCATTTTTAATAGAGCTTAAGCACGCGCTTATTTTCGTTAAATAGTACTATTAAGCTCCGTTTGGTTTCTACCTCAGTATTTGGTCTCCGATGGGTTTGGCTTCTACCACTGTATTGGGTGTTCACCCACGAATAAGACTCACTGTTTTTTCAAGACGATCGTTATAGTGCTGACGTTCCTCATCCGCCCATCAGTAGATTCAAGCTCTTCGGTCCCAATCTCTATGTCCTCGACAGTGATATCTTTAAGAAACCTACTCCTCGTCACCTCAACCACATCAACAGCGGTGCTAATAGCTCGGCCTCTCGCCTTCACCGCCACGGTGCCTCCTTTCTCCTGCAGCAATGAAACGACGGCTATACAGTAGTTCATGAGAGGCTTGCTTCCGATATAGACGATATTTTCAACAGACATTTTAAGAGTCGATTCGAGTAGACGCAAAGACTAATTAAGACTTGGGCGCGCGCGCATCTTGTGTACCTGAATTAAATTCGAATATCTGACTTCATGAAAAACCTCCAAGGAAACCCATGACTTTAGTCATGGGAGGAATTGAAGTTGGCTGAAAGTGGTAAACGTAGCCATTTTAATATTCTCTATACCTTCCATTACTCGATGCTCCTCACCCTAAAGATCAAGCTACAGCCCACCGAGGAACATAGACAGAAGCTACTCAAGACAATGGAGACCTTCAACCAAGCCTGCGACGACATCTCCAAGATAGCCATCGAATCTAAGACCTTTAACAAATACAGGCTACAGCATCAAATATACTACCGAATCAGGGAACAGCACAAGCTACCCGCGCGGCTACCCATCAG
>JBGPRA010000116.1:0-7574 GCA_041489375.1 Bathyarchaeia archaeon
ATCTTAAGCTCAACCCGAGATCGAAAGCGCTCTATGAGAGGGCGTGCAGGAGTCTCCCGAGTGGGTGTTCGCGGAACGTGCTGTATACTCTCCCCTTCCCTGTCTACATGGCAAGGGGGGAGAAGAGTAGGCTCTATGATGTGGATGGGAATGAGAGGATCGATTTCAACTTCAATAACACGACGCTGATCCTCGGACATAACCACCCGAAGGTTCTAAGGGCCGCTCGGGAGCAGTTAGAGAGGGGTACGGTTTTAGGAGCCCCAACCGAGCCAGAGGTCGCGCTGGCTGAGGAGATCTTGCGGAGGTTGGGCACTGAGAGGCTCAGGTTCACGCCAAGTGGTACCGAGGCTAATATCCAGGCGATTAGGCTGGCGCGGAGCTACATGGGTCGGGAGAAGATTGCAAAGTGTGAGGGTGCTTATCATGGGTCGTGGGATACTGTGGATATTAGCGTGGCGCCTCCTCTCGATAAAGCTGGGTCACGGAAGGCGCCTGTTGCGGTTCCTCAGAACGAGGGGGTGCCGAAAGGTGTTCTGGGGAATACGGTTGTGATACCCTTCAACGACTCCGCGGCGGCTGAGAAGATCATCATGAAGCATAAGGATGAGCTCGCCGCTGTAATCCTGGAGCCTTTTCAGAGGGATATGCCGCCGAAGCCTGGTTTCTTGAAGGCGCTCAGGGAGGTGACAGAGAAGTGCGGGATTCTATTAATCTTCGATGAGGTCATTAGCTTCAGATTGAGTCCAGGAGGAGCACAGAAATTCTATGGCGTCAAACCTGATATCACGTCTCTTGGGAAGATCATAGGGGGCGGTTTCCCTGTTGGGGCCTATGCTTCTACGGAGGAGGTTATGAAGCCCCTCATGATCCCGGGTTCGGAGTTTCCAGTCGTGAATCAGGCGAGGCTCGGGTTCTCGGGGACCTTTAACGCTCACCCTATCACGATGGCCGCGGGTCTCGCGGCAATGAAGGTACTTAAAACCGATGTATATGTGAAAATGGATAAGACCGCTGAGATGATGCGCAGGGGGCTCGCGTCAGCGCTTGAGGGAAGGAAGTTAGGCTATCATGTTAGCGGCGTCGGATCATTCTTCCACATCGATTGGACGAAGGAGAAGGTGGTTGACTATAGATCCGCGGCGACTGAGGACCGGAAGATGAGCCGCCTCATCTCCACGGATCTGATGAACAGAGGGGTCTTCATGTGGGGTCACCCCAACGTCTCCGCTGTTACGACGAGTGATGATGTGAAGATAAGCCTTGAAGCAATGAGCAGGAGTCTCGACTCTATCGCTCATTAATGGGGACTCGTGCGCTTCAAAGAAGAGAGGGTGATCGCCAACAGGGTTTTCCTTGTCTATTCTACACTCTTTAGGACTGCCTCTGCTATTGATGTGCCAAACTCCTTAGTGTTGTTGGTGCCTCCGAGATCGGGTGTTCTTACTTTACCCTCAGCTAGTACTTTGTCGACAGCGCGGTCTATACTTCTCCATGCCTCCTTGAGCCTATTGTCGCTTCTCTTATCTCCCAGCCAGTTTAGCATCATGCCCATGCTAAGGATCATGCTTGTAGGGTTCGAGATGCCTTTCCCCGCGATGTCTGGGGCTGAGCCATGAGTTGCCTCAGCGAAGCAGTGTTTATCGCCAGCGTTTAAGGATCCTGCTAGGCCTAGGCTTCCCTGGATTGCGCCGCTCATATCACTCATTATGTCTCCGTACTGATTCGGCATGACGACGACGTCGTAGAATCCGGGCCTCATTATGGCGTAATAACTCCAGGAGTCTATCCAGGTTGAGTCGCGTTCGATGTCGGTGTTCTCCTTAGCTAGCCGCTCATAGGTATCTTTGAAGAGGTCGTCACCCTTTGTGAGGCCCCACTTGCATGCGCATGTTAGGCGGCGTTTGCCGTCGAGGGGTGCTCCGATCTTTCCCTTATAATCGCCACTACGAGCTAGGTTGAAACCGTACTTGATTATTCGCTCGCATCCCTTCTTAGTTTGGACGTAGTTGTCTATAGCTAGCTCTGTTTCTCCGCCTCTTTTCATGAAGCCGCCGATGTTGACGTACATGTGCTCCGTGTTCTCGCGGAGGATGATGTAGTCGATATCCCCCGTTTTTCTCCCCGTTAAGACGCTCTTAACCCCGGAGCGTAGTCTGCATGGCCTGATGTTGGCATAGAGGTCTAGCTCCGTTCTCATGTTGATTGGCGTATAGGGGCCGGGTAGCTTTCCAACTAGGTCCGGGAGACCGGCCGGGCCCTTGAAGATGGCGTCAGCTTCATAGAAGAGCTCCTCTGTGAGCTCCTCGGGCCAACCACGTCTTAGGTCGTGGTCGACCCAGTACTTTGCTCCGATTGGGTAGGGACCGAGTATCTCTAAATTGAGTCCATACCTCTCCTCGATAACCTCGAGTACCTTTAATCCCTCTGTGATGATCTCGCCAGCTATTCCGTCACCGAGGAGTCCAAGGATCTTGTATCTTTGAGACATTGATCTGGATTCTAATATGGAGTCAACCGTCTTTAACGATAGCGTATGGCGCGATTGAGGAGGTTATCCGTGTGATCGGAGGGTTACGTGTTACTCTGTTTAGGCTCATTTCTTCTCAGTTGGTAGGCGAAGGGTAGAGCGAGAGCGTAGGCGACAGCTGAGGCTATGAAGGGAACGAGTGATCCCGGTGCGAAGTAAAGGGCTCCTACCAGTATTGGGCCGATGGTGAAGCCGAGCCTTGATCCGGTCATGTTAAGCCCGAAACCAGCTCCGTGTAGGCTTCGTGGCAGGATGTCGGTGAGCATGGCGAGGATAGGCGGCCAGGTTAGGCTCCAGAGGGCGAAAGCGAGAGAGTATACGGCGAAGAGCACCATCCAGTCGCCAAATAAAGCCCAAGAGCCTAATACTAGTGGTGTGAGGGCCGTGCAGAGCAGGATCATCCGCCTCCTGCCGTATCTATCGGCGACTATACCCCCTCCGAGCTGCGTGATTATTAGTAGGAAGTTGGATCCTGTGAAGAATGCACCTATTACTGAGTAGCTTAGGTGGAAGCGGTCCTGGAGATATAGTGGTAGGATCATATTGACCCCTGCCATGCTTGTGGTGACTAATACCTGATAGATGAACAGGGTTAGCATGGTTGGGCGGTAGTCCCTGTTGAAGATTGCGGACTGGTCCCTTGTCTCGGGGGTTATTTCTACTTCTTTTTTGGGCTCACTTATTTTGAGGGCAGGGAATAGTGCAATGAAACTTATTATGGCGGCGATTATGAAAACACTGCTCCATCCGAGGTGTTCTACGAGGTAGCCACCTGCTATTGGACCCACTATGCCTGATATGGGCCAGGCTAGGTTCATGACGCCGAAGAGGCTAGCTCGGTTTCCTGGGTCGGTGTTCTCCGCTATGATCGCCATTCTTGTTGGCATGAAGAAGCACATCGTGATGTTGAGCAGCATGTTCAGGGGAATGATTAGCATCCAGTTTTTTGTGTAGGCCATTAGGAGGACCGATAGGCCAGAAAGAGCGGCACTGATGATTAGGAAAGTTTTCTTACCGTACTTGCCCACTAGCATCCCCGCAGGGAGCATGAATATGGCTGAGGAGAGGTTACCGATGCTTATGACGAGGGCATTCTCAAGTTCTGTAGTCCCTGTTTCCTTAAGGTAGAGTGGGAAGAGTGGTTGGACTAGCTGGCTTGTGAGGCCTATTGCTAGGTTTATAGCGAATAGGGTGATGAGGGCTTGGTTAAGGATCTTCAAGGGTTATTGAGTCTATGAGTGGTTGGTATTATTTTAGCTGTTACGTGCTTTGATGCTCTTTCTCGGAAGTTAGGCGGTTGTATTTCTTCAGGGCTGATTGTAACCGGTCGTGGGGTATTGCGTAGACTTTATACCCGTCTATACCGGTCATTGTCTCAGCTGCTACTAGTGCGTTCACGATCGCCTCCTCGGTTGCCTGAACTGTGGCTAGAAATAGGTCGTTCATCAGCTCGTTGGGGAGCATCTTCACCTCCGTGGTCTCTGTGTCGCTATAGGCGTGTGGGTTCGATGTTGAGAAGGCGATGAAGATGTCGCCTGAGCCATTTCCTCCCACTCCCCCGACCTTAGCTACTCCTAGTGGGGCGCGTCTCGCGATTCGTTTAAGCTGGTGGGGGAGGAGGGGTACATCAGTCGCGATTACCACTATTATCGAACCCTGTTCGCTGGGTGGTTTTTGGGTTGAGTGTTCTTCGGGCATTAGGTCGGTAATCTCTTGGCCTACGGGTGCGCCCGCGATCGTTAGGAGTGGCCGGAGCCCATAGTTGGCTTGCACTAGGATCCCGATCACGTATTCTTGCGTTCCTATATTTACTGCTCTGGATGATGTTCCGATGCCGCCTTTGAATTTGTGACAAATCATGCCAGTGCCTCCTCCGATGTTTCCTTCAGCGATAGATACAGGAGATGAGGTCTCTATCGCCTTGAAGGCGTGTTCTTTCTTCACATGAAAGCCGTTTATGTCGTTGAGGTAGCCGTCATATGTCTCAGCGACGACTGGGAGGGACCATGGGTTACCTGAGTAGGAGCCGTCGGGTGATCTTTGTTTGTGTATCCACTCTATTACCGCGTCATGGATAACTCCCACGCTGTGGGTGTTGGTTACCATTATGGGGCCTGAGAGGAATCCTGATTCCTCCACCCATGTGGTACCTGTCATCTCACCGTTTCCGTTTAGGCTTGACCACCCGGCGAAGACGGGGTCATTTATTCTGCCTCTGGGTAGGATCGCTGTTACACCCGTTCTCACGGGGCCCCTACCTACATGGAGTTGGCCGTCGCCCTCGATTATGGTTGTGTGTCCTACTGTTACTCCTTCCACGTCAGTTATTGAGTTGTATCTGCCTGTTTTTCCCTGGAAGGGGATGTTGAGGTCTCTGGCTCTCGGTTTTGTCCTCGACTTGCTCATCGGGAGACAGTTAATTTGTTAGGATTAAAGGATGAACCTTGAATTACTACAGAGAGCACGACAAAAACCGCACGAAAATATGTAAATATTTCTTTCTTGGTCGCTTATGCTACAATGTTTTTTTTTAGAAATTCATTTCTAGGGTAATGGAAAGTCTTAAAATTTGATTTAAAATAAATGTCATTGATAAATCATTGCCAAAAACTAGAGCGGTTACTCGAACATTCAGCATGAGAAAGGATTTAGTTGATGCACTAGAAAAGGAGGCGCGTAGCAGGGATATTTCGACCAGCGCATTGATGAATCAGACAATTGATAGATGTGTTAATCTAGTTTGGCCCTCTGATAAAACCGGAGCATTAGTTATCGCACGCGACATAGTATATGATCTCCTAGAAGCCTTATCTGTGGAAGAAGTTGAAAAAATTGGGGCGCTGTCAGCTCAGAGACATAAGAATACAGCATTGATTATGCTAGGGACCAAGCAGAATTTTGAAGCAGTCCTAGATTTACTAGCTGTAAACTACGGTAAGAATGCCAGATGGTTCAAGTTCACCCATGTGGTCAACGGTAAAGATAATAGGATTCTCCTAAACCATGAGATGGGTCTAAAATGGAGTTGCTTCCTTGAAGGATATATGAGGAGCTTTTTCATGGAGATGCTGGATATTCCTGTGAAGTCTAGTTATACGGATAATACGGTTGTTCTTGAGTTTAAGACATGAATTTCATGGCCATGTGTCTCAAAACGTAAGTCTAATAGTTACTATTAACTTCAAACAAGTTTTCTTAGCATCTAGTGTAATAAATTAATATTGATTATAAACTAAACCAATATTTAATATAGATAATTCTCTCATCGAAAAACCGATGTAGAATGAAGAGCAGTGCAATCTTACCTTCATATCCCCGTGCTGAGGCGCGTGGAAACCAGGTCTTGATAATCCAAGAAGATGGCAAGTCAAGTCTTTGGGGAACAGAGCGTAGTAAGTATGTTGCAAAAAGGGCTGCGGATGATATTCAACTCTCGTTTAGGGTGATTAACTACGTTAAAAAAGCTATGGTTGAAAAATTAAATGAAATATCTGATGATTTAGTAGATGCTGGTATTCCTGAAGAGTATGTTGGTCACTTCATCTTGGAGGGTTATGAGTCAATTAAAGAAACGATGGTGAGTTTAGACGAATTGCATCTCTATGAAAATAATGTATTAGATGAGGGATGAACATGGAGAACGTTGTATTAGAGGAAATAAAAGACTATAGATTAGATCATCACTGTCCTAACTGTGGAGACGTGAGTATAATATCAGATTATCAGACGGGGGAAAAGATCTGCGGTAAATGCGGCCTCGTATTAGAGCAGAATAAATTTGATGAATCTGGGGAGTGGAGAGCCTTCAGCGTGGAGGAGGTGAATAAAAGAGAGAGGGTGGGTCCCCCGACTAATCCATCTAGAAGAGACCAGTTTTACACGAATATGTACGGGTTTAAGGATGGTAACGGTAAAACACTGTCAATTGATAGCCTGAAAAAAATGCAACGTTTGAACAGGGTGAATAATATTTCTCAAAACGATGACTCAATAACAAGAAACCTGAAGATCGCTGTCAAAGCTATGAGGATGCTGACGGATAAGTTGAGCTTGTCTGAGGGAATCTTCGAGGATGCCTTCAAGTTATATCGGAGGGCTCTTGATAAAGACCTCATCAGGGGCAAGACGATAGAGGGCTTCGTCGCAGCCTCGCTTCTAGTGGTTATTAGGGAACGAGGCATACCTAGATCGTTAATCGAAATAGCATCGACGATAGACGTGGATACCCATGTCGTAGCTAGACTATATCGCGAATTATTGAGAGATTTTAATCAAGATGCCAATAGATGAGCCAACGAAATACTTTGATAAGATCTCTACAAGGTTCGTATTAGAGCCGCAAATCCGGGGGCGTGCGCTGGAAATTCTCATGGACGCGAAAACTAGGGGAATGATTCAGGGCAAGAGGCCCAAGTCGATTGCTGCAGCTGCGTTGTACCTTGCGGTCAAGGAGAATTACATCGAGATCACCCAGAAAAAAATCGCTAAGGTCTCTGAGATTTCAGAGGTCACTTTAAGGGCCAGGGTGTGCGAGTTAGAAGGCCTCACAAACCTGAAACTTCATTAGAAAAATCGAGGGTCTCTAGTTTTTTATGCTTTGTGGAGTAACCGTTAGATCCTAATACTAGTTGAAGTAAAAAACCATCAGAACACCATGGACTGGCAGAAGATCGACGAGAAACTCATCAAGAGAGGAGAACTCATCATCAACATCGACCTCCTCAAGCACCACGAAGAGGAGCTGAAGGCCGTGAACCAAGGTAAGAACGGGCGGCCCTTCCGTATGGCCGCCAGCTACATACAGCTCCTCGCAGCAGTCAGGTACCTCTACCAGATGCCCTACCGCCAACTCGAAGGATTCACCCACACCCTCCACAGACTAGTACCAGCCCTCCCAACCGGAGACTACTCCGGCCTCAGAATACACATCCTAAGCCTGCCCGTCGACCCCTACCGCGGCCTCAAGGAGACAAGCGACCCCGTCTCCATCGCAGTCGACTCCACCGGCATAAAGGTTCAGAAGGCCGGCGGCTGGATAGAGAGG
>JBGPRA010000117.1:0-7555 GCA_041489375.1 Bathyarchaeia archaeon
GGTTCACTGCCTCGCCGCGAGCCCAAACAGCGACGTAATCGCGGACATCCTCGACGCCAAGGCGATCCTCATTGGGTCGCCCACCCTCAACAACCACATCTTCCCAACCATCGGGGGGTTCCTAGCCTACATGCGTGGGCTAAAGCCAATGAACAAGATCGGTGCAGCTTTCGGGAGCTACGGATGGGCAGGTGGAGCGAAGAAGATCGTCGAGGCAGAGATGCAGGCCACAGGGATACAGATGGTTGAGAGCGACATAGACTTCGTCTTCCGCCCGAACGGCGACGAGGTGAAGAGGGCTCACGCCTTTGGGCAGAATATCGCAGAGAAGATACTTGGGGCCTAAACTACTTTCCCTAGATGAATATGCTGTGTAGGTAGAAGCTCATTTGGACCCATGTGAGTAGGCCGCTCAGGATAGCTCCGGCTGTCACCTGCATCTTCGTGTGGGCTTTGAGTTCGACCCTAGCCCAGCCGACTGGAATTACCACAAGGAGAAGCGGGAGCATCATTCCTCCTAGGAGATAGACGAGGGCAGTGAAGGGGCTCGTGATCCCGCTAGCGTGAATGCTGATCTTCCACTTGAAAGTTATCAGCATCAAGATGATGCCGTTCACAAAGTAACAGGTCATGAGTGCCGTCACTGTTGGCGGTGAGGAAACGAGTATGAGGCTTATGACCCCTAAGAGGTAGAAGAATGTTGTCCAGAGGAATGGGATGAATCGCGTTTCTTTTTCGTAGGCGTAGAAGTCCTTAATGATGTCTAGCTTCAGCAGCCCTAGTACCATGATTAGTGGGAGGACGCAACCAAATATGCTCGTGATGGCGATTAGGAGAGCTGCCTGGTCGAGTCCGTAGAGAACTATGAGCGGTATGAATGTGATTAGAGTGATGAGAGGGGCATTTAGAGCAGCAGAGAGGCGTGACGCGAGCTTTAACCTGTCCAAGAAGGTTCTCCGGATGTGCTATTGTATTCGCCTGCTACTACTTTTTAACACTTTTCTTTTGGAGTCTATCGCAGCAGCAAATTGGGGTCTTGTCTTCCCCCTTGCCAACCATCAGGTCGCAGTCTTCTCCCTTCGGGAAACCGCACATCGGGCACTTTTCTACCTTCTCCTTCACTTCTTCTTCTCCTCCTGCTTCTTTTTGTAGTCCTTAATAGCCTCGTGTAGGGCATCAGAGGCTAGGTTGCTGCAATGCATCTTTACGGGGGGTAGACCATCGAGGGCATCGGCGACACTCTGACGAGTGATCTTGTCGGCCTCCTCAACCGTCTTACCCATAGCGAGCTCGGTGGTCATGCTACTTGTGGCGATGGCAGCACCACAACCGTATGTCTTGAACTTGATATCGGCTATCTTACCGTCCTTTACCTTTATGTACATGGTCATCATATCGCCACAGACTGGGTTGCCGACGGTGCCGATCCCATCGGCGTCACCAATCTCTCCGACGTTGCGGGGGTTCTTGAAGTGTTCCATGACCTTATCGCTATACATATCACTTTAGCTCCTGTGGGGTTATGCTTGACATTGCGCGTAGGCGCTTGACAATCCCCGGTAGTTGCTGTATGACATAATCGATCTGGTCCTTATTATTGGCTTTGCCGAGGGTGAAGACGAGGCTACCGTGAGCATCCTCTGGTTTAAGCCCGATAGCGAGAAGGCAGGCACTTGGCTCGAGGGTCTTGGCAGCACAGGCTGAGCCTGTGTTTGCCTGGATTCCTACGTCGTCGAGGCTGAGAATAAGGGCTTCACCTTCGATATAGCTGAAACGGATATTGGCATTGTTTGGGAGGCGTTTGGTCATGTGGCCATTTAGGTAGGCTTCGGGAATTATCTCTGTGAGACCCTTGATGAGGCGGTCTCTCAGCTCGGTGAGGCGCTTCATCTCTTCCGGCATCTCCGCCTTGGCGAGTTCCGCGGCCTTACCAAAGCCGACTATTCCGGGCGTGTTCTCAGTACCACTTCGAAGACCCTGCTCTTGACCGCCTCCGATGATGACTGGTCTAGGGCGTATGTTCTTCTTGACATAGAGGGCTCCGACTCCCTTGGGACCGTTTATGTCGTTGCTGCTGAGAGTCATCATATCAATGTCTTGGGCTTTAACGTCGAGGGGTATCTTACCAAGAGCTGCTGTGGCATCGGTGTGGAAGTATGCTCCCTTATTGTGGGCTATAGTGACAGCTTCTTTGATTGGTTCTATGGTACCTATTTCGCCGTTGGCAGCCATGAGGGTGACTAGGACGGTCTTGTCAGTGACGAGTTCTTCGAGCTTGTCGAGGAGGATAACGCCTTGGCTGTCGACAGGGGTCTGCTGGTACTCCCATCCGCCTCGTGTGAGTTCCTTACAGATGTTGACAGTGCTTATGTGTTCGACGGCGCTGGAGACGATTCGGTTACCCTTGTTCTTGTAGCGGTTGGCAGCGCCTATGATGGCGAGGTTTGTTGCCTCGGTGGCTGAGGCGGTGAATATTATCTCGGTGGGGTCAGCGTTGATGAGAGCCGCGACCTGTTCTCGGGCTTTGTTTAATGCCTTGAGCGCCTTGAAGCCCTCGCTGTGGAAGCTACTTGGGTTGCCGACGTGTTCGGTAAGATAGGATAGCATTTCTTGGAGGACGCGTGGATCGACTGGTGCGCCTGAGGCGTTGTCCATGTAGGCCTTCAACGGGATTCGCCTTCTGTGTTGATTGTGAAGCGGGTAGATTAAAACCTTCAGCGTGAGATGCGTGTGGGCTATGGCGTTCTACTGCTCGTAACGAATTTACTTTATGAGTCCGTCAGTTTTAGGACGGTCAGTCCTTTTTCTTCTTGATGACTATGATAGTCTCGTCGTCTTCCTTCTTTATGCTGAGGACCTCATGGCCGAGGCGTTCTGCTAGGCGGCGTAGGTCCTCGTAGGCTGCGGGATCGTCGGCGTGGACCTCGAGAGTCTGACCGGGGTCGAGTTCGTCGAGGGCCATACGTGTGCGGAAGACGGGTTCGGGGCAGAAGAGGCCGGTGCAGTCGAGTTCCTTGTCTGCCATCTCATTCTTCCTCCTTCCGTGTTCTAGGGGGCTGTGTCATGGGGATAACTTCCTCCCTGACGTATTGGAGGTATTGGCCTTGGTCTACGGTGTTAAATATGGTGACTGAGCCGTCTCGGACGAGGCCGACGGTGTAGCCGTACTTCTTGCTCTTTGCTAGGACGTACCAGGGGTCACCTATGCTGTCGTATTCCTTGAAGAGCTTGGTGTCGACGAGGTCGGGGCCGTAGAGGCTGATTTTGTTTATGTTCGGGATGTTCATGTTCTCGAAGAAGATGACCTTGGTGCCCTCCTTGTTGGCGACATGGAACTTCTTGAGGGTCTCGGGGAGGATGCGGACCTCGACGATGACCCCCATTTCTCCAAAAGCGATCTCGCTAAGCTTATTCGCGACTCGGTTGGCTATCGCTTTCTTATCGACGACAGCGAGGTATAAGCGGTTCTGGTACTCGCTCATGCTGAAGAGCACTTCCTTCGTGGCAGCAGATGGGGCAACCTTGCCTCTGTGGTAATTGTAGATGATGTGATCGTAGCTGTAGAGGCCGGTGAGGATGTTATCAGTTATTGAGACGTTTGCGACCTCGGTGAGGAGGTTGATTTTGAAGTCACCCTCAGCATACTCTTCTTCTACCTTATAGCCATCAAATGCTGCAGCGACATCAGCGAGCTTCTTATACTCTATTGAGACGAAGACCTTCCCAGCCGTCGGCATAAGTTACACCTAAGGAAGGGGATTTAGTGGCCCCATTTAAGGGTATAGCGATGTAACTTGTGAACGGGTGAAATATCTTTTTAGCTATCTTTTACTTACACTTACGATCCTAATCATACTACCATTCTTGAACAACCTATCGCGCACGCTGTATTTCTTCTCATAGTTGAACTCGGTAGGCTTTTCTTTACATGAATTTATCCGTTAATGGGGGAATTCAATCTCATGAGTGTCATCCGTCTCATTGAGGGAGGCGAGTTCGAAGAGTACATCCGCCAGAGCCTCGACGCATACCCTGTAATGATGGAGAACACTCCACCTGAGACACAAAAGGCATGGATCGAGAACATGAAGAAAACCCAGGTAGAGTCTGGGCCCATCCATTACTATGGGGTCTTCCGTGGCAGCAAAATGGTTGGCGGAGCCAGGTATCATGACTTCGACTTGAATATCCACGGCGCCATAGTCAAGGCAGGTGGCATCGCCAACGTCTTCGTCGATCTTCTCCATAAAAAGGAGCACGTTGCGAAGGAGTTGATGGAGCACTTTCATTCGCATTACCTCGCGAAGGGTGCACCTATAACGTCGCTCTATCCCTTTCGCACTGACTTCTACTTACAGATGGGCTACGGATATGGCAGAAAACTCAACCAGTATAAAGTAAAACCCGGAGACCTCCCCAAGGGCGATAAGACAGGTGTAGACTACCTTACAATAGCCGACGCTAAAAAAACCGAAGAGTGCTACAACAGGTATGCTCAAGCCACACATGGGATGGTCCTTAAACCTGAGGCAGCTGTCACTCGCCTAATCCAACGAAATAAGGTAATTGGATACCGACGAGATGACAGGATAGAGGCTCTCGCTGTAATTAAATTCGATAAAGTCAGAGGCGACAACCCCCTACTCCAGAACATCACTGTTAACTACCTCGTCTATAATAATCCGGAAGCTCTAAAGGCCATACTCGCCTTCCTCGGTAGTCAAATTGACCAGGTCGACAGAATCGTCTTCGAGACCCACGACGATGATCTCCACTTCCTACCCACGGACCCACGGGACGGTGATCCAAGTATGTATTACACCTGCTGGGAGACCAACCGCCAGGCCCTCGGTATAATGTACAGGGTACTCGATGTAAGGCGCTTATTCGATGCCCTTACGCGTTACAACTTCAATAACGAATCTTTACACCTTAAACTCACGATTAAGGATAGCTTTCTCTCCGTGAACCAAGGTTCGACCCTCATTCAATTCAAAGGCGGAGAAGCTAAGATCCTCGACCATGGCAGGCACGACGTTGAGGTAAAGATGAATGTGGAGTTCTTCAGTAGTCTAATCATGGGTGTAGTAGACTTCCATACTCTCTGGAATTATAGATTGGCTGCTGTATCATCCGACGATAAAGTTGGGATACTGGATCGCCTCTTCCACAGTAGAGAGAAACCTGTGACAATGGAGGAGTTTTAGCCATACAGTGAACGCGAGTGATCTTGAATAATAGGGAAACCAATCGAGGTACTCTTCAGCTTCGAAGATTAATACTAGCATCAGCCTACTTCTTGAGGACTTTCCCAAAGACCCTGAGGTGGTTGCCACCGAGAATCTTCTTTATGTCCTCCTCCTTGTATCCGCGGCGCACAAGCTCACGGGTGATGTTAGGTACCTTCGACACGTTTTCGAGTCCCACTGGTGGCGTACCGATACCATCAAAGTCGGATCCCAGCCCCACGTGATCTGGTCCAATCCTCTTCACTATATAGTCGATGTGGTCGACGAGCTTCTCAACGGTTGCGCCCTCCTTCGCGACGAAGTCTGGGGCGAAGTTCATCCCCGTCACCCCGCCATGGTCAGCCAATGCCTGGAGCATGTCGTCTGTAAGGTTCCGGCGATGGTCGCAGACTACGCGGCTGTTGCTGTGACTCGCTATGAATGGGCCCTTCTTAACCTCGGCTATATCCCAGAAGCATGTGTCGCTTATGTGACTCGTGTCTAGAATAATGCCGAGGCGGTCCATCTCCTCTATCGCCTTGACGCCAAGGTCGGTGAGCTTGCTCTCTGCCCTTGAAGCGGAGAGGCCATCAGCGAAGGCAGTCCTCCAGTTCCAGGTGAAGCTGATCATCCTGACCCCAAGCTTATAGAAGTTGCGAAGTACTCCAAGTTCCCCCATCAGGGGCTCAGCGCCCTCGATGGCGAGAAGGCCACTGCAAATTCCCACCTTCTTAGCTGCTAGTATCTCACCGAGGGAGACGACAGGCACAATGTACTCCTTATTCGCCTCCATCTCCCTGTAGAATACGTCGGTCATCTGCATCGCAGTCAGCAGGGCGTCGGGCTGACCCTCTCGGCGCCCAGTGTACATGGCGAAGGTCTGACAGTCTACACCCCCCTCCCTCATTCGGGGGAGGTCTAGGTGACCCCTCTCCCCACGCTCACCGAGCTTCCTTGCTGGAGGCTGCCCATAGGAATGCGGCGTGAACGTCATCAAAGTGTCACAGTGTGTGTCAACGACGACGGCTTCTCTGTGGATGCGCATCGCTTCCTCTTCCTGCCTCTTCGAGAGCTTGACCATAATAATCCCCTCAACCATGCCCCTTAGGTGTAAAAGGTTTAAGGATACCCTGAACGTGGTGTTTTTTATACTGTATTCGGTTCGATTAGTCGTGCTTCGTTCGGTTTAGCATCAGATTGTTTGCTTCGGACGCGTGCGTAACAGCATCTTTTTTAAACATCTCTTATTTCCATTTTATTGATGGATAAGACCGCTGAGTTGATCTCAGAGGTCCTACGAAAGAATTTCGGTCAGTACTCGCACACGATAGGAGGGTTTTGAAATGAAAGGTATAGTTGTTTTTGACACATCTTACGGAAACACAAAGACAATCGCGCAAACCATCTCAGAGACACTGAGGGAATCTGGAATGGATGTTGACGTCTTCCACGTGAAGGATGTAAAGAATCTAAGCATAAAGGACTACAATTTTCTAGTTCTCGGTTCTCCAACCCGATTTGGCACAATGAGCTTTTCAATCAGAGGGTTTCTAGGTAAAGTGAAGAGTGAGGAATGGGCAAACAAGCCTTTCGCAGTCTTCGACACTGAAAATCCTGAGAACATTGAACGTGCGCGCATTGAGAATAAAGAATGGAGCGCAGGCGAAAAGATTGCGGCAAGTCTTAGAGACAAGAAGATGAACGAACTGCTGCCAGTTCTGAAAGCTCTTGTGTTAGGGGAAAAGGGGCCGCTTAAAGATGGCGAAATCGAGCGGGCAAAAGAGTACGCGAGAAAGCTCGTTATTGAATTAAAGAAGTAAGAATTGTCAAGCTCCCCATCTACAAGAATCACAGGTAAACTCCAGTAACAATTCTACTCGCCTATACTCTACATTTTTTCTAGTAAAGTCATCAACACACTAAGTATCGTGTTTTGGTGCACGCGCGCGAATTCAAATCAGTGGAGGGATCATCACGCCAGCATACCGGGGTGTGATAGAAGATACTACCTGCTCTTGTTCCTGAGCCCATGTAGCTTATCATACTTCTCCCAATTCACCATACGCTTGTTGTAGGGTCCCCTGCCGCTTGAGACGATCCCGTCCCTACATAGGCTCTTCGAGACCCCGGATGGTAGATTCACTGATTCGCCTCTACGGAGCTTCTCAAAGAAGTGGTCATTGTGGTCGATGAGGGCGGATGTCGATAGCTCGTCGCCGCTTACGCCGTAGTTCTCACGTGCGAATCTATCCCAAGCCGTTGCGGTGCTCGTTCCCTCATCGGTCTTTTGCTCCTTTCTAGGCATCATCAAGCGCGCTCAGCTGAAA
>JBGPRA010000118.1:0-7258 GCA_041489375.1 Bathyarchaeia archaeon
CCGTTTATAATTTTGAGCGCCCCCTCCGCGCATCGTGGGACGCACTCACCGCAGCCGTTGCACTTTTCCTCGTTGATCTGTACGATTGCCCTTTTAACCATTAAATGAGGGTAGGGGACGGATGGATTTAGACCCTTCCGAATCAAATCCGAGTGCCGTGGACCTCCGATAGAGGTCGACTCCTCCTCTCAACTTGTCTTCGCCAATGAGTATCGCTGAGGGCCTCGCGAAGAAAGAGAGACCTGGCCCCTCTTCGACGACCTTGACGTTGTGACCCCTTCTCCGTAGTCCTTCAACGGGATTAGAGGATATACGAGAATCAATTAGAGTGTCGAGGCCGCTAGCATCGAAAGTGGGCGCCGATATAGCGTCTTGAGGCCCCATGCCGAACTCTATCATATTGAGGACCACTTGGAGATTACGCTCTATGATCCTACGGCTCCCTGGGGCACCCTCTACCATTATAGGGAATCCGTCCTTCAGAACCAGTAGGGGTCCCATATTCATCATCGGTCTTTTCCAAGGGGCAACGCTGTTCGGGTACCCCAATGCAGGCACAAACCACCCCATGGCTGCAGTAAGGTATAGACCCGTTCCCTGTGGGACGATCCCGGCTTGGAATCCCGGCGTGTGAGTGCAGGCTAAGGCGTTTCCCTCGGCGTCGACTACGTTGAAGTGGCTCGTTTCACCTAGAGTTGTACCACTGGATGATGAGCCTCTCAGCGTCGGTCTCTTCCGACCCTCGTGGTGCCAGGGGTCATGGAGGGGTGAGCCAAGGTAACTTACCCAAGGCTCTGCCCCCGCGACGGGAAAAGATGCGACCTCGGTTAGGAGTCCCCGGATGTGAGAAGCATACGAGTCAGAGAGTAACCCCGATAGAGGCACATCGGTGTGCTCCCAGTCTCCGAGTAGGCTATATCTGTCAGCGAAGGCATGCCGTGAGACCTCCACAAGAACATGCATGTATTCTTCGGAGTTATGTCCCATCGAGGCGAGATCGTAGTCTTCCAGTATCTTCATAATCTCTAGTATTGTGACGCCGCCACCAGGCGTCGAGGTAGTCGCTATCTCATGCCCACGGTAGCTGATTTTGAGAGGCTGCCCAACGGAGGGCTCATAACCAGCAAGGTCCTCAGAAGTCATCACCCCACCAGCTGCTTTCACAGCCTCCTCGACAGCTTTCGCCACTTCACCCGAGTAAACTGCGTCACGCCCCTCCTTGCCTATCCGACCCAGGAGTCGTGCGAGGTCAGGCTGTATTATACAGGTCCCAGGTGCTGCGGGGAATCCCCCTGGGTGCCAGATATCGTCAATGGCTGAGCACCTTTGGCTCTCCCGTGCAAGGGTTCCGAGAACGAGGACTTGATCCCAGCCAAGAGTGAATCCCTCAGCTGCTAGTTTCTGGGCAGGCTCAATAACGTCCTTTAGGGGGAGGGAGCCGTAGAGTTCATGTGCCTTTAGGAACCCAGCGCATGTCGCGGGGATGGTCAGAGCCTTTCCTCCAACGCTGTTCGCGTTCCCTTCGACGTTGAATATCTTCGTTCCCCCGGCGGCGGCCTCTCCCACCACCTTGAACATCTCCGGTGAAGCCGCCCTAGGTGCCCTCGTGTTAAAGTCAATTGAGACGACCTTCCCCTCTTCGGCGGAGAAGGCGACCATGAATCCGAGTCCCCCGAGACCTGCAAGGTAAGGCTCCAGAACTGTGTTGCAGAACCCAACAGCGATCCCTGCATCGAAGGCATTGCCTCCTGCCTTGAGTATCTTAAGACCCGCCTCTGCTGACTGTGGTGTCGATGCGGTGACCATCCCATTCTCGGCTGTGACCTCATCCTTCACGAATCGCAGCGAACCCATTGCTTCTCGAAGATAGAATGCCGCAGGGAGGGAAGAAACTTGCCAGTGCCCCACCTACTTTCACGCGTCTCAACCAACGCCCTATAGGTCCCATTTAAATAATTGAGTTGCTAGACGAGACAACTTTGACCACTGATGGAATCCCCCGAGCATAAGCATCTGAAGAGCGTTGCAATCCTCTGGCTCCTCAACCAGGGTTGTTTCCTCGCAGACACGGAGGTGCCCCTCAGCCAAGTCGGACTCAACCGCTACGCGGAACTAGATAACAAAACAGTTGTGGACGCGGTAGGAGTGGGGCTCCGATTTAACGCGATAAACGGTAAGGGTGAGACCTCCGAAGGCTTCGATCCCTCGTCTCTCGCTGGCTCTGAGGTAGGAGAATGCGTCCTTCGAGGCGTTGAGGTCAAGGTGACTCGCGGTGACTTCCGCGCAGGCTTCGCCTGTAGTGGCTGTAACTACCATTACCTCCTCACACCACTCCGCCTCGTCGCCCCATACGAGGTCCCCAGGGGCATCGGCCTCATCGAGTATAATAAACATAAGTGGATCTGTGAACCCGACGACTCCAACCCCGACCGTCCATATAGAATCACCGGTCTGCGTGTTCTTAAGCACCCGATCTATCGCGAGCTACCACGATTCCAGGTTGACGGGGCGATAGCTCACCTAGCCAATAGAACACGGCAGCAAATGCATCAAAGAGCCTTACAAGAAGCCGTGCATTAAGAAAAAATATTTGAAGAAAATATTCCTAGAAAATAATAGGTACAAACTAAACTCATTTAAACGAGAAAAATAAAGAGCTAGAACTCGTCTATTGGGTGTAACCAGTTCCCCTGACCCGGCTTACCAATGACCTGCCCCTCCTCGTAGATCACGGATCCACGCAACATGGTTATCACAGGCGCGCCCACGCCCTCGATTCCCTCGTAGGGCGTAATCTTTTGGATTGTTTTCAGGTTCTCTCCCCTGATCTTGAAGGGCTTAGTCATGTCTACCACTACAACGTCGGCGTCCGCGCCTATGTTCAGGACTCCCTTCTTCGGGTAGACGCCGTTTATCATCGCGGGATTGGTGCTGAAGACCTCTACAAGACGTTCAAGCCCGATCTTACCGTCGTTAACAGCGTTCAACATTAAGGGTAGAGTCGTCTCAATGACGACACCACCGCTTGGGGCATCAAAGATGTTCTTCCAACCCTTCTCCTTCTCCTCCTTCGTGTAGGGCGCGTGATCGCTAGCTAGCACGTCGATTACCCCATCATTCAGCGCGTCCCAAAGCCTCACCTGGTCCGCCTCTGTCCTAAGAGGAGGGTCAACCTTCGCATACGGTCCCCTCTCCTTCATCGTCTCCTCATTCATCAGCAGATAGTTCGTCGAGGTCTCACCAGTCGCGTCGACTCCCCTGATCTGCGCCTCCTCGAGGATGTCGACGACGTCCCCAGCCGTGATGTGGCAGATATGCAAGTGCATCCCCGCCTCCTCCGCGAACATCAAGGCGCGGCTTGCCGCTTCAGCCTCAGCGATGGTTGGGCGGAACTCACAATGCGCCATTGGGTCGACGCGCCCCAGCCTCTTTGCCTCCGCTGTCCCCCTGTCAACGATCACCTGATTCTCAGCATGTATCAGACAGGGTAACCCCTCATCCGCGATTATCTCAAAGTTTTTCCTAAGCTGCCAATCGTCCGCTGCCAGCTCCTTAAATCGGGCTATCATGAAACTCTTGAAGGCCACCGCACCCGCCTTCGCGAGGCTGCGGAGTTCCTCCTCAGGTACCTCTCCGGCTCCGCCGACTATGCCAAAGTCGACTAGTGACTTTTTTGATGCAATCGATTTCTTCTCTTCGAATGCCCTCACGGTTACTAAGGCGGGAACAGTGTTCGGCATGTCCATTACCGATGTGACGCCTCCAGCTGCTGCGGCTCGTGTTCCAGACTCGAAGTTCTCCCTATCGGGGTTGCCTGGGTCCCTGAGGTGAACGTGCATGTCAACCATGCCGGGCAATACATACTTTCCAAGAGCGTCTATGACCCTGTCCGCCTTTGGCTCACTGGACTTCATGATGCCTATGATCTTACCCTTGTCGATAACGAGGCTCCCCTCCCAGAGACCGGAGGGCAGGACGAGCGTGCCGTTCTTAATGACGATGTCGACTGGCAACTCAACACACCTACAATAAGTCGGTGCGGAGGAGAAAATAACCTTAACCGAAGCCCAGCTAGAATACGACGTCCCAAGGCATCCTGTTTAAGACGACGGGATCGCCCTTGGTGACAAGGACTATGTCCTCGACGTGGCTTCTTATGCCGAGCTTCGGGTCGACCCTAATCGGCTCATATGTGAGGGTCATTCCCGCCTTGAGCGGCAACGCGTCGGTCTCAATTGAGCCAAAGTTGGTTGCATAGGGCATCGTATAGTCGTGGACGTCGAGTCCGATCTGGTGGCCGCATCTTGGTGTGAACTCGAAGCCCATCTCTTCGTGCAGGGAGTTTGCGTAGCGAAGGACCTCGTTGCCCGAGACTCCCTCCTTAATGTGCTTTATTCCTTCCCGCTGGACCTTTACGACTCTGTAGAGGAAATCCTTAGCATTAGCGTCGAGGGTAACTGGCCACGTTCTCCCCATGTCGCTGCAGTAACCCGAGTCTACTCTAACTCCCACGTCGATGCTTAGCATGTCTAAGTGCTTCACCGTCCCGTAAGGTCTCCTAGGACCCCTGCAGAAGCTTAGGGACGAGTCGAAGCTATGATCGATAGCTCCAAGTTCTATGAGCCTCGCGTCTAATCTCTTCTTCAGCTTCCATGTATCGGCTCCAGGTATTGCATCATGGATTAACTCGTAGACTGCGTTCTCAGTGATGTTTACAGCACGCCTCATCTCTGATATTTCGTAATCGTCCTTGATGCTTCGCATCGTATAGATGTGGTCGCTGAGGTCTCTCTTTGGATCGATTTTGACGTGGAGGGTGTCGGAGAGCGCGTAGCTGAACTGGCTGCTCATCGTGCTGAGGTCGAAGCAGATCCGGTCTGGGTTGTAGCCGGTGAGGGCGACTTGTGTACCCCTCATATGGTGTCCCTTCTCCTGCCTTACCGCCACGACCTTGCTGTACTTTCCGCTCTCTTCCGCTTGCTTCGCGCCCCAGTGGGGACATACAAGGGTGATGTCACCGTTAACGTTGAGGACGAGGCTCTGGTGCTCGTCTCCGATACCGTCGGGGCAGAGATAGACGAAGTTGCCGGGGTTCTGGTTAACCACCTCGTTGATGAGGATAATGGTTTCGAATCCACGGCGTTCCATCTCCCGGATGAGCTCTTTTCTCCTCCTAGCGATCGACTCCTCCTGGTTCATCTGGCTCACTTAAATGAGTAGAGAGGAGCAGCGAGGATATGGCTTTTCCCTCTTGGGGGTAGCACAATGGTGAATGCTTACACCGAGCAATAATTAGGGTAATAGAAATTAGTTTACACGTTTTACTATTCGTCCCGGCGTGGCCCCAGTGTGCTTCCCCCTCTCGACTACGAGGACGCCGTTGACGAGGACGTTTATTATGCCCTTTGGGTGCTTCCTCGGCTCGATTGCGTCTCCGGTTACCTCGAGTTTATCGTAGTCAAAGATTGTGACGTCTGCCACGCCTCCCTTAGTGAGGCGACCGCGCCCCTTGAGGAAGTGGTTTTCAGCCGCTTGGGTGGACATCTTGTGTATAGCTTGTTCTAAGGTGAATATCCTGTGCTTTTTCACATACTCGTTTATGAAGCCTGGGTAGGCGCAGAATGTGTTAATTCCGGGTATCCTGTATGGTGGGGTCTTCTGCTCCCTTGTGGTGTCGACGACTGTCTGGTCAAGGCTAAGGGCGCAGGCTGGGTGCTGGAAGAACAGGCTGCGGAAGGGCTGATGTGGGAAGTTACCGGTCTCAGCCTCGCCTACGGCGACACCACGGGCATCTGGGTCCTCACAGATGAGGTCAAACCAAGTCTGGAGAGGGTTCTTACCACGGTTCTTGGCAATGTCAGCGAGTTTCTTCATGTCGCAGCCGGGTGACTTGTGTTTGACGACCCAGATGTTCTCCGCCCACTGGGGATTCGTGTTTAGGTTGTATGCCGTCCGGATGAACCATTTACCTTCCTGTAGGGAGTCAATGACCTCCTTCCTGTAGTCAGGTACCTTGAGCCACTCTGAGAGTTTCTCGCGCCCTCCCTGCTCCTTCAACCAGGGTGTGAGAAGGCTGCTAAGGTAGGGCATGACGTCGAATCCGCCGAAGATGAACCATGGCATGAAGTCGAAGGTTAGGGGAAGCCCTTCCCCGCGAGCTGAGTCGATAAAGCTCAGCGTAGTACGGTAGTTTGCTTCCTCCATCGCTTCGTTTCCCTCGGGGACGAGCCTCCATGCGGGTGTGAGGTGGGCGAGGTTAGTCGGGACCATCGTCACGCGGCAAGTATTGATGGATTCGAGTAAGCCATCGAGTTTGTTCATGCGTGCATCACCGGTCTTGACGTCGCGGCGCCTGCCGGTACGTCTCCAGTGGGGTGTGTAAACGCTGTTCGGATACTCCTTGAGAATAGAAACGCAGTCACTTATCTCGTCAATGTGGGCCCAGACGCCTGGGTCGTAGTCGAGACCCGAGCTTATCCCTATGCAGCCCTCGTCCATCGCCTTCCGAAGAATCGCTTTCATCTCGTCTATCTCGTCTTTCTTAGCATAGCGCTTGTAGTCATTGCCTAGGACGAGGTAGCGGGCATTTCCCTGCCCGACGAGTGGGGCCACGTTCACGCTGACACCCACGCCCTCGACTCTGCTGAACCACTCTTCCATCGACTTCCAGTCGACGGTCCAGTCGAAGTGGTTCCTCATTACGCGGTTGACGTCCTCCCTTGGGAAGAGGTCATTCTCGGGGTAGTACTTGTGGGGAACGAGTTCGTCGATGTAGTCAGCAGCTACACCGGGGAGTTTTATCAGATCTCCGATGGGTCCCTGGCTGCCACCACATTCGCCTCCGATGAATGTTGTGACACCCTGTAGGACGTAGCTCTCCGCCTTGGGGTAGAAGAGAATGGTCGAGTCAGCATGGCTGTGGGCGTCTATCCAGCCGGGGCTTGCGTAGAGCCCATTTGCGTCTATCGTCTTCACCGCGTCGCCATTGACTTCTCCGATGGCAGCGATCTTACCCTGGGATACCCCTATCCCGCCCTTATAGGCGGGTTTGCCCGATCCGTCTATTATGCGGGCATTCTTGATTAGAACATCGTACTCCATGTTGAGTGCTTACAACGAGTCCTTATAGGCTCTCGGATTCCCGGAAGGTTATTATCCGGTGGAGTCGGCTACCGTCTCCATGAATCGCGACCTTGTGACCTTCGGGCTCCTTGGCGCGGCGCACTCACTCAACCATAGCCTCTTCCTAGTCCTCCCG
>JBGPRA010000119.1:0-7042 GCA_041489375.1 Bathyarchaeia archaeon
GACTTCACGGCACCCTCATATCGACCAAGATTACTGAGAGCTACTCCTCTGCCATACCATGCATCCGCGTAATCCGGCTTGATCCTCACGGCCTTGTCGTCCGACTTCAGAGCTTCCTCATATCGACCAAGATTACTGAGGTCTACTCCTCTGCCATGCCATGCATCCGCGTAATCCGGCTTGATCCTCACGGCATTGTCGTAAGATTTCAGAGCTTCGTTATATCGACCAAGATTACTGAGGTCTACTCCTATGCCATACCACTCATCCGAGTCATCCGGCTTCCTCACGCTTCGTCGTATGACTTCACGGCCTCCTTGTGCACTTATTCCGACCAACCTAATAATAAATTATCGAACGATGCGCGTGCAGCCTTGTCTAGAAATACTCATCTTTACGGTTTAGGTTAATTACTAATATTCTGGATTATGCTTGAGATCTACCTCCTCAGCCTCTCAAGCAAATACAAGTCGAGCGCGCAAACCGTAAAGATGGTGGACTGGGCCGGACTTATACCTAAATGGGTTCGGGTCTTAATTGAGTAGCACATTCTGGGGTATCCGCCTAAAATTTTATTCCATCCGTATTTGGTTACCTGTAAATATTTTATAAAAAAGTATCGAAACATGAAAAATATAGGAAACAAGCGTATGCGAATAAGGACTAGGGCTCCAATAATGATGTTCTATAAGTCAGCTGGCGATTATAGCTTTCCACCGTCCTGCTATAAGAGCAGAGATGCACGCACGGGGGCGCACTCTCTCTTGTTGATTAATTCCTATAATCGTCTAGGTTTTAGTCTCTGTCCTCTTCCTCGTCTTCTCCGCGCTCTTCCTCATCCTTCTCTTCAGGAGTCTCTACAGCAAATTCCTCCTCTTTTTCCCATTCTTCCCGATCTTCTTTCTCATTCTCCTGGTTCTCTTCATCTTCTGCTTCGGCTTCTTCCTCTTCGTGTTCTTTCTCGCGTTCCTCCTCGTGCTCGGCCTCACGGTTTTCGTTGTCCTTCTCTGAGCAGTTGATGAGCATCTTCTCATCGGGTGAGTCTTCATTATCGCTGAACAGCAGGTCGCATGTCCCGCACGGATACAATTCTTCCACTTCTCCATAAACGCCGCATTCTTGCATGGTTAACCCGTGGAAACTCTTACACATTAATCCTCCTGCCCTTTAGCGAACTTTTGCGTGCGCGAAAAGGGATGAGAAAAGTGGGTTCTAGGGTGTGCGATTAGGGCTTTCGTCACGCAGGGACTGTTTCCTGTCATGCTCTCCGCGTCGGGCGGTGTGTGGGCCACTCTTAGTCTTCATCATCTCTTTCTCGAGGGTGTTGAGCATACCTTCGAATGTCTGCAGCATATCGAAGCCTTCTCCGTGAGCGTTTATCTGCTCGGTTGCGCTGATGACCCTCGCCGTCATCTCGTACCTGTTACGCTCCCCTCCCTCATTCGTCTTCTTGATGACTATCGAGACCTCACTTATATTCGGGTGTACCCTCATCCCCTTCTTTATGACTCGATCGACCTTAGCCTCGGCTTCGGCTCGGTCGAAAAAGTCCTCCTTGCTGAGGCCAACTATTTGGATGGGTAGCTCCTTGATCAATGGACGTCTCGCTATGAGGGCGAGGAGCTCACGAGGTGTGATTATCCCCTGGATCACGCCTTGGGAGTCTGTTAGCAAGCAGGCGCTCTTCTCCCTATCCCTCAGACCACGGGCTACTTCGAGGGCCGAGGCATCAACGCCGACTGTGAGCGGCTGCTCATCCATTATTCCGCCTAGTTCACCCTTGTACTTTGTCGTGTTTTCGGTGGGCTTTTCACCCTGCTTGCTACGTCCCTGGGATTTGAGGAATATCTGGATCAGGTCCTGCGCGGTGACCATGCCAACGAGTCTTCCGTCACGGGTCACGGGGATGTGGCTGAATCCCTTATCCAGCATGGTGCTCCGCGCCTTCGAAATCGCCTCTTTAGCGTCCATACTGGTCACCGATGTCTTAGCCAGCTCCTTCGCAGGGATATTCCCTAACTCGGGGCTGTCAGCCATCGCCTTGACTATGTCGAGTTGGGAGATGATTCCTACTGGTTTAGTTCCTTCGACGACGGGAAGGGCCCTCTCGTTTATCCTGATGAGCTCGGCTGCGACACCGATCACGAGGCTGTCCGGCGTTACATGTGTCAGAGGCTTCCATAGTCGCACAAGCTTCGTGCTCTCAGGCCGCGAGACCTTGAGTAAGTGCCTAAGCGTTATCAGGCCGACCTTGTCGCCTGCTTGAACCGCCGCCTCGTAACGGCCCGTCCTCTCAAGCTCGCCAAGGACCCTACTAACGGATTCTTCGGGTGAGAATATTACCAAGCGCTTGTCGAGAAGTGTAGAGATCTCAGTTCGGCCCAGTTCATCGAGGGTTTTTGTCATAGCAAGAACACTGTTTACTCCTCGGGTTTGGGGGGATATATACCGCTCGTTTGGCGTCGTATGCGCGCTCGGTTGAGATTAAGAGGATTAGAAACAGGGAGCTTCAGACGCTCGAGACGCTGATCAACGAGGAGGACCAGCTCTTCAAAGTACCTCCGTGGGAAAGCTAAGTCGTGGATTCCACGCGTCCTGGCGAGCGTGGGGTGAGTGATTTTCTCTGATATCTTATCCAAAGAACTACTATGATAATTATCACGATAAAATCAATGATGAAAAGCAAGATATTATTAGTTAAACTTGCTATCAACAGTAGTGTGATTAAAAATACTGATAATAAGATCACTCGAATATTTCGGGGATTATATATTGCGAATAAGACGCCATCACTCATGTTTATCTACTATTATTATTTTTTATTAAAACCTTGGGTATTAGTTGCGCGAGCAAAGCTCGCACGTTTGATCAGTGGAGTTACTGTTTGCGCAACCTTATTATTGAACAATAATCACACAATAAATGGGTAGAAACTATGTCTAAAGAGAAAAAGGGGACCCTCGCCGTTAAGAAGGCAAAGAAGCCCTTGCCTGCAGTTAAAGAACCTCAACCCGATTCGATTCAAGAGTTCAACAAGTTGCTAGACACGTTCCGCAATGAGATAGTGTGGGATCCTTTCCGGGGATTCGAGTGGCCCGTTGAGTACGAGCCTCCGACCAGGATACCCTACGTTGACGTCATCGACTCCGGTAAAGAGTACGTCGTGAAGGCGGAGCTTCCGGGGCTGAAAAAGGAGAACGTGGATATTGAGGTTGGGACGAATGAGTTGTCGCTGACCGCTAAATCCGATGTTGAGACGGAGGAGAAGGAGAGAAAGTATTTGCACAGGGAAAGAGCCTACTCAACGTTCCGTAGATACATTGGGTTCGCAGAAGCCGTGGATACCGGTAAGGTAATGGCTAGTATGGCTGATGGCGTCCTCGAAGTTAAGCTCCCCAAACTCGAGCCCGAGCCTGAAAAGAAGAGAAGAAAGTTGAAAATCGAATAGCCTCATTTTTTTTTATCCATCATTCATGTATGAGCAGCTCACGATACTTTTGTTTTTAATCACGATTAAGCTAGCGTAAGCGTGCGCGCGCTATCAGAAATGAGAGTTGAGTTTTAGAAACGATAGAAGAAAAATCACAAGGGTCCGGTTTAGCGCGCGTGCTTAAATCTCGGTCATTTCAGCTAATGGGACTTAAAATATTGATCGAAGAACACGCGCGCCCTAAATCTTATTCCGGTTAAAATAGATGTGTTTAACCACTTCAACCATAAGGAAATAGACAATTAGGATCCCGAAGATTAGCCCCAAAAACCATAAGGGTGGCTGGACGAACTCAAAGAAAGAACCAAGTGGGGAGTAAACTATAGCCAGGGTCATTAGAATCATGAAACCTGAAGCTACTAGGAGGAGGCTGCTGGGTTTTGACTCGTAGAATCTTCTCTGGGTTCTGATCGAGAAGGTGACGAGGATCTCTGAGAGGACTGACTCGATGAACCATCCGGTTCGGAAGAGTTCCTGGCCTGCATGTAGCATGTAGACAAGGGAGAAAATCGTGACGAAGTCGAAGATGCTGCTAATGAGGCCGAAGAATAGGGCGAATTTAGCTATCTTCCATATATCCCACTTTTTTGGTGATCTCAGGCTCTCCGGGTCGAGGCTGTCGGTTGAGATCGAGAGTAATGGTATATCGGACACTAGGTTCGTCAGCAGTATCTGGGAAGGTAATAGAGGTATGAATGGCAGAACTAGAGACACGATTGCGAGGGTAAACATGTTGCCTAGGTTTGCGCTCGTGGTGTTCATGATGTACTTGACCATGTTGCCGAACGCCTTTCTCCCTTCGACCACACCATCGGAGATGACGCTCAGGCTCTTCTCGAGCAGAATTATTGAGGAGGCTTCCTTGGCGACTTGGACGCCGGACTCCACCGATATTCCCGCATCAGCTAGTTTCAGAGCTGGGGCATCGTTGACGCCGTCTCCGAGGAACCCAACCGTGTGGCCGTTTTTCTTGAGCGTCTTAACGATCATGTACTTCTGATCCGGTGTGACCCGCCCGAAGACGTTGCTTCCCTCTAGCGCGTTACTCAGTTCACTCTCCTGCATCTTCTCCATGTCCATGCCTGTGAGCACTTTTTCTCCAATGTCGACTCCCAGTTTACGGCAGACATCCGCCGTGACAACTTGGTCATCACCGCTTAGAATTTTCAGTTTTATTTCAAGCGACTCTAATTGCTCAATGGCGCCGGAGGCGTCCTCCTTTATGGGATCGGACAGAACTATCAGGCCAATAAGTGTCAGATCCTTTTCGTCTTCTGGCGAATAATCCTGTTTATGCTCAATTTCCTTGCCTGCTAAGGCTATCAGCCTGGTGCCGGCTTGTCTGTACTTGTCCATTAACTGGCTGATGTCCAGGTTCGGTTGCGTCAACGGTCTGGCTTCCGTCATTTTGCCGACGGTTGTCGAAACGTTGAGGATCGATTCGGGCGCGCCTTTCGAGATAAGGAATCTGCGACCGCCGGTCTCTACTACGACGCTTACTCTTCTTCTGTTGAACCCGAAGGAGATCTCCTTGATGTATTCCAAAGAACTGAGGCTGGCTTCGTCGAACCCCTTGTATCTAGCATAGTTCCAGATCGCAACATCAATCGGGTTTCCGAGTATTCTGTCTCCTTCGACAACCGCTGGGCTACATAATAGCCCATACTTGATTAGATCCGAGTCAGTGTTACCATCTGGGTCGACGATGCCCTGAACCTTGATCTCGTTTTGAGTCAGGGTGCCGGTCTTATCGGTGCAGAGAATGTCGATGTTTCCCATATCCTCAATTGCTTCGAGTTTTTTGACCACGACTTTCTTTCTCGACAGCCGGAGAGCCCCGTTCGATAGCCCGACGGTGATGACAACGGGTAAGGCCTCGGGGATTATTCCCACGGCGAGCGCCAATGAGAAGATGAGGGATTCTAAGATCCCGCGGCCAAGAATCGAGTTGACGATGAATATGAAAACTGTCAATATTATAATCAGTTTGATTAGGAAGTTGCCGAAGCTGGCTAGGCTTTTCTGAAAAGCGGTCATTGGAGGTGACGCGGAGAGGCTTGATGCTACTCGGCCAAAGTACGTCCTTGTTCCCGTGGCCACAACTAATCCGTTCCCGGAGCCGTTAGATACTGTTGAGCCCATCAGGGCTATGTTTGATAGTTGGTGTGGGAGAGGTTCGGCGAGCTCGACTGGTGCGGTGTTTTTTGAGATGGTCGCGGATTCGCCTGTGAGTATAGATTCATCGGTTTGGAGGTCGTCGACGTCGAGTAATCTGATGTCAGCTGGAACGGCGTCGCCTATTGTTAGGTAGATAAAGTCTCCAGGTACTAGTTTGCTTGCGTCAATGGAGAGCTTCTTTCCGCCTCTGATCACTATGGTGGAGTAGGAGAGATATTTCCTTAGTTCATCGACTGCTTGATCCGCTCTATATTCTAGATAGAAGCCCAGTATGGTGTTTGCAGCCATTATTGCGATTATGATGATTGCTTCTGTGAAGTCTTCGAGGAAGGCTGCTAGGATCGATGCGAATACGAGTACGTAGACTAGTGGGTTCTTGAGCTGTGAGACGAGGATGTTGAATGCGGTTTTGTGTCCCGTGTGAGGGATCGTGTTGAGCCCAAATTCCTTTAGCCTGCGAATGGCTTCAGCCTCGTCGAGTCCGGATGAGGAGGAGTTTAGCTGCTTGAGAAGCTCTTCTTTCTGTAGCTTCCAGTAGCTGATTCCCTTCGTTTCAGGCAACACTATTCCCACTCACTTTCCTAATTCAAATAAGTTTGGTAGAGACGTGGCCGCGTGATAGGCGTCGGAACGCGCGATGGGAATGGGTTTTAAGGTATAAAAATTACACTGATGTTTCTTCTGAGAAACGATAATTTAACACGAACTAATTACCGGTGTCGCCTTTGACTTTTACACGATCAATATATCAGTAACCATCTAAAAAATGCACTCGGCTGTATATATCATAATTTATTTTTACAAGAAATCGCACGCACGCGAAGCGGGAAAAAGTTTCATTGGATACTAATACACGTGAGCTATGTTTTGATGCTTATTCCCAGCTATGCGCCTTTACCAGGTTCAAGGTTTCCTTGTTGACTACGCTGCATGTGGTAGTTGAGGCAACCCCCTCAGCGAACCTTATCTTCAACGCAATTTCATTAAGTTTTTCCTTTTCCTCAGCCTGGGCCACGACGTAGAAGTCGTATGGTCCGAAAAGGAGGTCGGCATCGATCACATCTTTGATGCTCTTGAACTTGTCTAGAATTTCCATCGGGAATGAACGAGTCAAGCTTCCGAGGATGACCACTTTTTCCAAATCTATACCCATTTTATTATTTGTCCATGTATTTATATAAATCTATCCAAACATCGATAATGAAAGAAAAATATTGGTCATATGCACGTTATATTTTTCTTTCGTTGTTCATATCGCGCGCGAAAGTAATTTCTGGGTAGGATGGATTAAATGCGTCCTGGTTCATAGATGTAGTTATGGGGAATTAGGGTTTCACGGATGCTTCTCAGGGGAGACCATTCCCCACGGATCGA
>JBGPRA010000120.1:0-7022 GCA_041489375.1 Bathyarchaeia archaeon
CTAAGCAGTATCTATTAATCGATAAATATTGATGAGTAGCTAATGATACCTTCAGTGACATTATCATGACTAGGGAAAAGGAGATACTCGATAGGCTACGTGACGCTGTCCTCAGCTACGACTCCGAAGCCGCCGTCGAAGCGGCCAAGGAAGCTATCGACCTCAAAATCGACCCAGTGAAGGCTATAGAGGAGGGCCTAGCAAAAGGTTTGAGGGAAATAGGGGACAAGTTTGAGAAGGGCGAACTTTACCTGCCCCACTTGATCATGGGAGCAGACTCGATGGAGGCTGCAATTCACGTGCTTGAGGGGCATATGTCAAAGGATAGCCTCGAGTCGACGAGTAGAGGAACTATCGTCATAGGAACAGTCGAGGGAGACATTCACGACCTTGGCCTCCGTATAGTAGCGTCAATGCTTAGAGCGAACGGCTTCAAGGTCTACGACTTAGGTTTTAACACGAAGACACTCGACTTCATACAGAAGGCCAAGGACGCGAACGCTGACATCATAGCTGTTTCATCTCTTATGACGACGACGATGCCCTTCATGAAGGATCTAATCGAAACCCTTGAAGCATCGGGACTCCGCGATAAATACTTAGTCATGATAGGGGGCGGTCCAGTAACAGAGAAATGGGCAAAAGAAATAGGTGCCTCAGCCTACGGCAGAGACGCATCCGAGGCCGTGAGGGTCGCCAAGGAGCTGATGGCTAAGAAAAGGAAGGGGACCACATGACGGCTCCCAACCTCTGGGAAGTACTCGACAGAGCTTGCAACACAGGGCCTGTGATGACTATGAAGGACTTCGACATGAAAGTCTTTCAGGTCACTACAAGGCTTGTCAAGGAGCACGACATAAGATACGAACCGCGGACACCTGTGTCAAGTGATGATGGACTTGCCGATGAGGCATGGAAAGCTGGGCTTGACCTCTTCAGAGAGGTCGGGTCTTACTGCATTAACTCGGGCCGCCTAATCAGATTCGATGACACAGAGATCAAGGAAGGCCTCGGAGAGCTACGAGGCGAGGCATCAGTGGGGGAAGGGGGGGAGAGAAGACAGCTAACCCTTAGAGGCGTGGAAGACAAAAAGCCACCGACAATAGTATGTGGCGGCGTAATCGAGAGCAACTTCCCCGAAGGGGAAAACTTCGTCAAACTTTACCAATCAATAGCTCAGGAGCCGCTTATAGACGGATTCTATGTTGGGCCACCTCTCCAATCCTCCGAGGGTCGCCTAGTTAGGTCGGGCAGTCCCCTCGAGACACACTCCGGCAGATCCATGGCGACTTGGGTTAGGGAGGCTGTGAGGAGGGCGGGAAGACCCGGTTTACACTTTATCTCAGCCTGCACACCTGCAATCGCCAACGTCGCAGCTGCAGACCCAGTAGATGGGCTGAGGAGAAGCGATGGAATAGTCGCAACCATCATGCCTGAGCTCAAAACTGACTACGAGAACTTGAACAAGATCACATTTAGTCATGATTATGGTTGCGTGAAACACATATACAATGGCGGGATGATCGGAGGCTGGGCAGGTGGACCCGAAGGGGCTCTCGTCGTAGCGATAGCTAACGCCATCATGGCCATCATGGTCTACAAGATCGGCGTGGGCTCGAGCTACAACGCCCTCGGATACCTGAGAGCCTCGGCGCCGAACTACAGCGCATTTGTCACAAGGCCATGCGTCTGGGGCTCATCAATCGGGAGTCAAGCTCTTTCAAGGAACACCAAGATAATCAACACATGCGTCGCCATGACAAACGCGGGCCCAGGCACGGAGATGCAGCTTCAGGAGATAACCTCGGCCCAGTGTGCCGCCATTCCCTGCGGGCGAGAGGGCGTCTCACAGGGAGCCCGCAGATTCAAAGTGAGGCCGCTCCTCGGCAGCGGCTTGGAGAACCTGTTCTGGGGTGAACTTGCCTACGCATTAGCTGGGATCAAGAGGGACCTCGCATCAACGATAGCGGATGAGATGCTTAGCAGATATGAGGGTAAAATAACACGAGAGTCGGATGGGGGACCGCCAGGCTACACGTTTGATGAGATATACGACTTGAAGACACTGACGCCAAGAAAGCAGTTCACAGATATGCAAATTAAGATGAAGAGAGAGCTCGAGGATCGGGGTATCAGCTTCAGATACTAGGAACATTCGGCTAAATTGGGAGGAGGGTTGAAACGGGTTCCACTGTTAAGGTTCTATTTGAGCCATACGGTATGAGGGCAGATGCAAACCCCAATGAGACGATTCTCGACGCTGCCATCCGCGTTGGTGTGGGGATCAGATCCGAATGCGGTGGAACCCAGATCTGCGGGAAATGCAAGGTTCAGATTAGGGAGCAGCGGGGGCTGACCCCAGCCACACCTAAGGAGTATAAACTGTTAAATGAAAAAATCCAATCGAGTTTCCGACTCGCCTGCTCTGCAAGATTTCTACAAGACGCGGATCCCATTACAGTAGTCATCCCATCGGAGAGCTTGATTAGGAAGAGACAGTTTTCAGAAATAGTATCAGAAAGAAAGATAAAACTCGAGCCTGCTGCGTCAAAAGTTAGGGTTGAGGTAAAGCAGCCTAGCATTAGTGATAGGCGGACCGACTCCGAGAGACTTCTCATAGGTATCAAACGCATCTATGGACATACAAAAATCGAGCTAGACTACAATGTAATCGCTGGGCTACCCGAGATCCTTCGACAATCAGAAGTGGTGACATCAGTACTCTGGGATAAGGGAAGGGTCATCTCCGTTGAAGCAGGTGACACTCAGTCAACACTATACGGACTCGCAATCGATGTCGGTACCTCAAGAATAACCTGCAGCCTGCTTAACTTAACTAATGGGATGAGGGTAGCTCACAGATCGGTTGAGAACCCACAGATAGCCTATGGTGAGGACATCCTCACAAGGGTAACGTACTCACAGGCTGGAGGTGATAATGGCAAACAGCTTCAACATACAATTATCGCAGGCATCAATGATCTCACGGAGAAAGTGTGCACAGAAGCCAACGTCGACCCCAACAATGTCTACGAAGCTGTATTCGTTGGCAACACGGTTATGCACCATCTCACACTGGGCATAGATGCAAAATACCTTGCAAGATCACCATTCACACCAGCGATACGGGAATCCATGAGCATCCGGGGAGCTGAACTCGGTCTCAGGATCAATCCCAACGCTATCGCACACTTTCTACCGATCATCGACGCCTTCGTGGGAGCCGACGCAGTAGGTGACATACTTTACAGCAACCTCCACCGCCGTGGAGCACCCGCCCTCCTCCTGGACATAGGAACCAACACTGAGGTCATCCTGAGGGACAGAGAAGGGTTAACGTGTTGCTCATGCGCCTCTGGACCAGCCTTCGAAGGAGTACACATCGAGCACGGAATGAAGGCTGTCGAGGGCGCGCTAGAGAGCGTCAAGATCAGAAGAGGTGGCTTCAACGTCGAGTACAGAGTCCTAGGAGTCACGAAACCAGTAGGGCTCTGTGGATCAGCAATAATCGACGTCGTAGCCGAGTTGTTCAAGCATGGCCTTATAGATAGATTCGGGAAATTCAATTCAAAAGCCGAGACACCGAGACTAACGAAAATAAATGGGGTCAAGAAGTTCGTCATCGTATACGCTGGGGAAAGTGGCACCGGCAGAGACATCACGGTCTCTGAGAGGGACATAAACGAGGTGATGTTAGCCAAAGCTGCAATCTACACCGGTTGCTCCACCCTGATGCGGAGGAGGGGAGTAGCCAGAGGAGAACTCAGCAGGATCCTGATAGCTGGCGGCTTCGGAAAAAACCTGAATCGCCAAAATGTGAGACTCATAGGCCTGATCCCAGACGTCCCCAGTTCAAAGATCAGCTTCATTGGGAACGCTGCCCACGCAGGAGCAGAAGCTGCCCTGAAATCCAGGGACGTTATGCACCTGACTGACAGAATTGCGAGAGAAGTAGAATACATCGAACTCGCGGCAAGCAAGGAATTCAGTGGGGAGTTCGCCGCGGCCCTTATGCTTCCTCATAAGAACTTGGAGCTCTTCGACACACTTAAAAATTACATTAAAACATCATAGAGACTTGCGCGTGCGAGGTTCTGACATTCATAGTATTATAGTCTGAACTTTCGCTCATTTATGTTAGTCACTTGTTTGAGCAAATGTTAAGTACCCTAGCTTCGAGTTTTAATTATGTCTAGTAAAAGTAACAGTTTGCTCATTATACTATGTGTTTTCTCACTGCTATTATCAGGAGCCAACATGTATTTAATACTAAATAACCAGACAAAACAGCAAAAAGTAAATGAAAACAACCAAGCACAGCTAGATATAATTCAGAAAAAACTCACGGATATCAATGCGAATATCACAACCATCGATCAGACAATAGAAAACAACTTTAACGAGTTAAAAGCCCAAAACAACGCAACCAACTCAAGACTCTCAGAACTAAAACAGCAACAAGAACAGTTCTCCAGAGACCTTTCCTCTCTAACGACGACCGTAGACAAGCACCTAAGCGAAACACCTGCAAAGATCTATAATGAATCGCGGACGTCCGTTGTACTCATAAGAACATCACTGAGCTCAGGATCTGGCTTCCTGATTGACGATAAAAACCACATAGTGACCAACTGGCACCTCATTGAAAGCGAGGTCGACATCGAGGTCGAATACTACAACAGGACGACGAGTAAAGCAACTGTGGTGGGGCTCGATGCGTACTCTGACCTTGCGGTAATACAGCCGGCCAGAGTGCCATCAGGTGTTAAACCACTACCACTTGGAGACTCCTCGAGATGCTTCATAGGGCAGTCGGTAATTACCATTGGGAATCCATTCGGTGTTAGTGGAAGTCTAAGCACAGGCTACGTTAGCCAGGTAAATGTCAATGTAGACGTCGAAGATATACCACTCGTCGTCAACGAGATTCAGTTAGACCTCACGATAGCGCCCGGCAGCTCGGGTGGAGCCTTACTGGGTCTCGACGGCAAAGTATACGGGATAACTAATGCTGGGTTACTCGGCTTCAACTACGCCGTACCATCTAATATCATTAAGCGGGTAACTGCCTCACTTATCGAAAAGGGGTACTATCAGCACCCATATTTCGGATTCACGATCTTGGAGCTGAACCGGGATAACATCAATTACTACAATATCTTCAACGTGTCGCCTAATCAGACTGGGCTGCTTGTAATCGACATAACTACAGGTTATCCCGCTGAGAGAGCTGGGCTCCAGAAATCCATTTACACACAGGATGTAAACGGTAAGGAGGGTAACCAGGCTAAAGACATAATTCTCGCAATTAATGGCCACATAACCAATACCCTTGAGGAGTACTCAGCCTACGTTGAAGAGTTTGTCTCACCCAATGTCGACGTCGTCTTCACAGTCTGGCGATTAGGTTCAATCATTCAAGTGACGATTAAACCAACATTCAGACCGCAAACATAGCCAGAGTTCTCGTGAGGGGGAGGGAATATCTGGACTTTTATGAGGAGCTCCGACGGCTGCTGGATCAGGTCCCGGATGACGCTTATACGACGATCCTTGAGCTGTCGCAAGCTATGGGCGACTCCATCTCTGCATCCGCTATTCGAGATAGCCTGCTCCGATCAGATTTTCGGAGATACGCGGATAAAGTGAACGAGAGGAGCCACCCCTTCGCCTCTTTTCAGACGGTTAGGCCTCTCCTTAGGCTAGCCGAGAAGCAGGTCGAGTTGGCGAAGCTGGTACTCGAGGAAGATGTGCTCGGTGGTTGGGAAAAGATCGCTGGGGTGGATGCCGCTTATGTTGGGGACCACGCCTATGCAGCGTGTGTGGTCGTTGACCGGTCTGGACGCGTGGTGTCGGAAGGATCAGCCGAGTATGAGACGTGCTTCCCTTACGTCCCTGGCTACTTCTACTTTAGGGAGGGCCCTGCCCTAGTGGCGGCTGTCCGCGGGTTGGATTATGATATCCTCATGGTGAACGCCCATGGCGTGGCCCACCCACGACGTCTAGGCTTAGCTTCTCAACTTGGACTGGAGTTGGGTAAGCCGACTTTGGGGGTGTCCGCTGGCCTCCTCGTCGGTGAGGTTAGGAGAAGAAGAGAGGGGATATCCGACGTTTTCCTAGACGGCTCACTGGTTGGAGTAAGACTTGACGGGAGGCCTCCCCTACTTGTCTCTGTTGGACATATGATATCGCTTGGGAATTCTGTATCTATTGTTGACGATTTCTGGAGCGAGGTGGGGTTACCCAGACCTCTCGCGTTGGCTCATGAACATGCTCGGAAACAATGGTGACCACGAGTAAGTGATTTAAGAAACTCGCTATAAATCGCTTGGTCGTAGAGCTGTGAAGCAAAGTGAATATCGGCACCGTTTTAATACCTAATAACATCGTGGCGCTCCTCATCTTCCTCCTTGTGCTGGCGTTAGTAATTCTGCGCAGAATCAGAGGTCTCGAGTTTCCCATCTGGTCGGCGATGATGATTGGGGCGGCGCTGATGATATTAACCGGTGTGATTAGTGTATCGGATGCTTACAAGTCGATTGACTTCGATGTCATCTTCTTCCTTATCGGGATGTTTGGAATCGTGGCCGGTGTTGAGAAATCTGGGTTACTCGGCTACCTGATGTACCGGGCTCTCTCCCCCTTCAAGAATCCGAGGTCTCTACTAATCGCCTTCGTCTTCCTGATGGGAGCCCTCTCCGGTTGACGGTGAATGATACCATGGCTATCGTTGGTACCTTGATCGTGATCACCATTGTAAAGCAGATGCTGCTGCCACTCAATGATCTCCTGATCGCTTTAGCTTTCTCGATCACGGTGGGGAGCGTGATGACGCCGATTGGGAATCCTCTGAACATGCTCATAGCAAGCCAGTCGGGCATCGGATCACCCTTTCTGAGTTTCGTAGGGACGCTAGCGGTTCACACGCTCATTAACCTCGCAGTAGTCGCGTGTTTCCTCTGGTTCACCCTCAAGAGAGAAGGGAAAGGTTCCGATAGGCAGATGGTTGTCATCGAGGAGGA
>JBGPRA010000121.1:0-6963 GCA_041489375.1 Bathyarchaeia archaeon
AGTTGTGGTCGTGGCTTGTAGCCTACTCGCCCTCAGTTATCTAGGTATAATCGCAGCGAGCTGGATGCCTCTCCTATTCGTTATCGGGGCATTGCAGGGCGTCTTTCAGGCTGGGGGAGACACGAGTATGATGGTGTACCTAATGAGCCTTCAGAGCCCTGGAAGTACAGGTGTAGTAATGGGGCTCTACGCTGAGGCGGAGAATATCGGTGGCATCATTGTGAACCCTGCTTTAGGTTATGTTTACACTGTCTTTGGTCCGGTTACTTCCTTGCTTCTCCTATCATTTGTCCTTATAGTAACATCAGGGATATCCGCAATTAGGCTTAAAACGACGACAAAATCATCTTAAAGCCTCGAATCACCTCATACTATTCATGTTCAAACAAGTCATCGAGGCGATGGAGCTCCTCGATTCTGCCTCAGTATCAGGAAAAGACGTTTCAGCTCTCCTCAAATCGAGGGGGCTTAAAGACGTTTTAGTGAAGACATTGCTAGGCGAAAAGGGGAAGACTGATTTCGTAAGGGTTAGGATACCTGGGATCCGGGGTAAAACCGTTAAAGGCGACGCCCCCACGCTTGGCGTGCTCGGACGACTCGGTGGCGTAGGCGCGAGGCCTGAGATGATAGGGCTCGTCTCCGACGCTGACGGTGCGATAACAGCGGTTGCCACTGCCCTTAAGTTGGCTGATATGCGATCGAAGGGCGACGCACTCCCAGGTGATGTGGTGATTGGGACCCATGTATGCCCGAATGCCCCAACAATCCCCCACAAACCTGTCCCTTTCATGGGCTCACCCGTAACATTCGCCGAAATCGGTAGGGAGGAGGTGACACCCGACATGGATGCCATTCTCAGCATCGACACAACGAAGGGAAACAGGATCGCGAAGTGGAGGGGATTCGCCATAACCCCCACCGCAAAGGAAGGTTGGCTCCTCAAGGTCAGTGACGACCTCATCACAATAATGGAGATAGTAACCGGTAGGACCGCTCGTGTCTGTCCTATCACCACACAGGATATTACTCCCTACGGTAACAGCATCGACCATATAAACAGCATAATGCAGCCCTGCACAATCACTGATAAGCCCGTCGTCGGTGTCGCAATAACCACTGAGTCAACAGTTCCAGGATGCGCCACCGGGGCGAGCCACCCTACCGATATTGAGGAGGCAACACGATTCTGCGTGGAGGTGGCCAAAGCTTATGGAAAGGGTTTGTGCTCCTTTTATAACGAGGCTGAGTGGCACATAATCGAGAATAAGTATGGCGCCTTAAAGCTCCTTCAAACTCTTGGGCACCAATCCTAGAGTTGTCGCCTTTATAAGTACAGATTTTAACATTTCTAGTGATAGGCATGATCTTCAAGAAGATACTCGTGGCGTTTGATGGCTCAGAGCAGGCGAAGCGTGCAATCAATTATGCGGCTGACTTGGCGGATTCTAGTAAAGGAATTTTGATCGTCGTTACCGTCGTCCCGAGGGTAACTCTTCCCGTTTTCCCTGACGAGGGCTTCGGCTCGATACCAATCTCAGCCGCTCAGGACTTCGGGGAATACCAGGATAAGATGAAGACAATGTACCAGAAGAGCCAAGAGGAGGTTGTAAAGGATATAAAAGATCACTTCCCCACACTTACCACGGAGACAGTAATACTTGAAGGCCGCCCAAGTAGCACTATAGTGGAGCAAGCGGAGAAGAATAAGGCAGATCTTATCGTAATGGGGAGTCGGGGCATTGGCGGGATAAGTGGCTGGATACTTGGTTCTACCAGTAGACGCGTCGTCGAGTCATGCACGAAGCCTGTACTCATCATCAAGTAAAGCGTAGGGCAACCCTTTTTCGCCACCACCCTCATCAAATAATGACCCTAATTGGAGGCAGAGGAGCAATATATCCAGGCGGGTAAGATCGCCGCCAAGGTTCGCGAACAAATCAGAGGCGAGGTTAAGCCAGGGGTCAAGGTGATAGATGTCTGTGAGCGTGTTGAGTCCCTAACTCGGCAACTCGGAGGGATACCAGCATTTCCATGTAACGTGGACGTCAACCAGGTCGCAGCCCATTATGCGTCCCCCATAGGAGACCCTACTCTCATCCAACAGGGACAAATGGTCAAGGTCGACATCGGGGTTCACGTTGACGGGTACATCGCTGACACTGCTGTCTCAATATGCCTGGATCCAGCACTCACCCAAATGGTAAAGGCAGCTGAGGAAGCTCTCGCAGTAGCCATAAAGGCGACGAAAGCGGGGGTGAGAGCTTCCGCTATAGGGGCTACCATCGAGCATACTATCAAAAATCGCGGATTCAAACCAATCAGGAACCTGACTGGACATAAACTCTCCCGTTATATCGTCCACGCTGGGAGGAGTATACCTAATGTTGCTGGCTACGAACTACACCGGCTTGAGGAGGGAGAAGTATATGCTATCGAGCCATTCACTGTCCTCAACAACGCCGTTGGCGAAGTTAGGGACGGCCCCGCGAGCCACATCTACAGGTTCGAGAAGAAGAGAAACTTGGATGGTGTCCCCAAGCAGATGCTCGCATTCATACAACAGGAGTACAGGACGCTTCCCTTCGCTAGCAGGTGGGTTATGAAGCGGTTCCCCGTCGCTGAGGGACGGGAGGCCTTTACTGACCTCATAGATGCACGTTGCATAATGAGCTATCCTCAGCTACTCGAAAAGTCTGGTGGAGTGGTAGCCCAAGCTGAGCACACTGTTATTGTCCAGAAGGATGGCTGCCTGGTCACAACCAGCTAGACTCGTCCTTCTTCTTCTCATCTTCCTTCTTGCGGGAAATCTTCGTTATGATCATCAATCCGTCGCAGCGTGTACAGGGCTCGTCGTCCTTGTAGATATAGTCCCCTCGCTTGAAGTCTCGAACCCTCTTCTGTTGGCACTTAGGGCACTCCAGGGTCGTGAAGACCTCCGCTTTCTTGACCTCCAGTGCTTCAGTCTTGGTGGTCGAGGGTTTGCTACGGAATAGCATGTACCCGATTGCTGCGAATCCAGCTGCGCCTATAAACAAATAGACTAGGGCGATCTCAGCGTTCTCTGCGTAGTTGATGAAGCCCATGTATAGGCTGAATAGACTCAGTAGTCCGACTATGAGTATCGCGGCATATGCTACCCAGGAGGCGGTCATCCCTGCAGTTGGCGAAGTGTTACCCTGGTTTCCACCCATCACTGACCGACTCCTATGGTGTTGCCTATCCCAGCTATAACAACCGTGTCACCCGGCTCCGTGTAATCAAGAACTATGCGCTTTACCGATTCAATAGCCTTGTCTGTTGCGTCGAAGAGAGGCTCAATGAGTGGAGCTACGACATGTTCCATTCCCTGCTTAATGGCGATTGCGTGCATCGGTATCTTATACCTGTTCGTGATCTCCTCCATCTTGAACTTCTCCTTACCAGAGCCTCCTATTGCTGCGCCTATACCCTCAGAGACCTGGCCCACCGGCTCACCCTCCAGCTTACCCGCGGCGTCGATGGTAATGATTATTTTTACCTTGCCCTGTCGCTCCTCTAGGACATTGATGAGCCCCTCATCGGGGTTTCCGACGCTGCCACCGGGGCCCTTCGCCTTGAAGACGACTAGGGTTCTCCCCTCGTAGGGTAATTCAGCAGCCACGATCTCCTCAGCTATATCTCTCTGAGGGTAGCCGTGCATCAGCTTCGCCGCCACGATTGCACCAACGCTATCCCCAATAGGCATCCCCTCCTGGAAGGCCTGTATTCCCGAAGCATAGGCCTCCACCATCTGGATCAACTGGGGCAGGATCATGTGGACCTGCATGATGACATAGATATTCATCGTCTTCTTGCCTAGGAGGTAGTAGTGGCGTATCACCTTGTAGTAGATATTAAGAGCCTGACTTACCTCTACGAGGTTCTCAAGGTTGTTCCTCTCCGTCGGTGTCGCATTAGGGGCTAGGGCTTTCACCTCTGCCTCATAGATGTGCTTGTTAGTCTTCAGGAAATGATCCATCTTATCAACTATTCCAGCTGGGTCCATGCTCTCGAGACCGATGCTGAAGAAGTCTATGAACCTGTCGACCCGTGGCGCGATGTCGCCGCTGGGTTTACCTATCTCAACGAGGGTCTTAACAGTCTGGTTCCTAGCCTCCTCCTTGACGTTCTTAACCTTCCTCAGAGTTACCTCGATTTGCCGAAGCATCTGGAGGGTCTGAATTTTTTGAGCGTAGAAGAGGTAGATTATGAAGGCGAAGCTGTAGATTGTTTGCAGGATAACGTTCATGTCCGTTTGCTGGGCCTGCAGGACCTGTCCGAAGATGAGAACCATACCGATCAGTGCTGTTGAAGACTAGCATAAGGTTATAAACCTTAGTCTAAGCGGCAACACCGGGGGTCGTCTTCAAGCGAAACGAACTTGAAACGATTCTGCAAAAGTCTTTTAGCTACCCTCACATCGACAGCTTGAGAGATGTATCACTGCGCGTTTGAGAAGATTTGTCGAGGCAGGAGGCGCAGTTACCCCATCAAATGCCCCAACATTAGGGATGAAGCGCGATGAGTGAAAACTACGCGGTCGAAGCACGTGATCTAATAAAGGTATACAAGACAGGTGAACTTGAGGTCCAAGCGCTTAGAGGATTAAGCGTTGTAGTCGCTAGAGGAGAAATGGTGTCCCTCATTGGCCCATCGGGGTCTGGGAAGAGCACTCTCCTAAATATTATCGGTGGCTTGGATAGGGCAACCGCTGGCTACGTAAGCGTAATGGGCTCTGACCTCTCCCAACTCAACCCATCCCAACTCGTAGAGTTCAGGAGGAAGACAGTCGGGCACGTATTCCAGAACATGAACCTGATACCAACCCTGACTGCAGCGGAGAACATAGAACTCCCGATGGCGGCACTCGGCGTGAAGAAGGAGGTGCGACACAAGAGAGTTGAAGAACTCATCGGTGTTGTGGGTCTCAGGGAGAGGATCGGCCACAAACCCGGTGAACTCAGTGGTGGCGAACAGCAGCGCATAGCTCTGGCGGCTGCGTTAGCTAACGATCCGCCCCTAGTCCTCGCGGACGAGCCTACCGGTGAACTAGACACAGAGAATGCCATGATAGTCGTGAACTACCTCGCGAAAGTCAACAAGGAACTCGGCAAAACAATAATTATGGTAACCCACGATCCACGTGTTGCCAGAGCTGCGAGTCGAATCCTCAGGATTCAAGACGGCGTAATCGCCACGGACGTAGCACCCAGCGAGGAAGCCACTCCCACACAAACCAGCTATACAGACATGTTGAAAGCAAGGATAACTAATATAGACGGACAATTAACTAACCTCGATGCTGAGTTTAGGAAAAATCTAATCTCAAGTGACCAGTTCGTTGAGAGGCAGACCAGTTTGAAGAAGACGCGTGAGGTTCTACTCGATGAACTCCACCGCCTCGGCGTGATTCATTAATAGTGTCCCGTATTTGAGAGAAGGCGGGCCACCAGCTTCCCCGGCTTCGCGTCGCCGAAGACAACACTACCACCGCGAACGGAGCGTGGTTTAACTTCCGAGTTCGGAATGGGTTCGGGTGGTTCCCACGCCCTATGGCCGGTAACCCAAACGAATGGGCATAGGTGTTTATTTTAAACCTTTTGGTGAATTAAATCCACTCAAAATTTATCTAAATATGAAATCTAAATATGGATGAACTACCGATCGCGCGCACTCGTTGTACGAACTCGTCGCCTTTGTTTAGCTTATTCCCGTTCTAGAGCGTGCGAAAAAGTTTCAAAATGTCGGCTCGAGTGATGATCCCGACTACTTTTTCTTCCTTAGTAAGCAGCACCGCGTAATAGTTCATGAGCACCTGCGTGATCTCGACCATCTTGGACCCAATCGGGTACGTTGGGATCTCCTCAATGACTCCTGCTTTCCGAATGGTTAGACTCCCAAGATCGTCAACAGAAATTATCTTCGCATTGTTCACCTCGGGATGCAGTATATTTTTCATAACGCTGATCTCGGAGATAATTCCCAAAAAGTCACCTGAAGTCCTGTTTTTTACCGGGAGCTGACTATATCCCTTCTCAAACATTCTCTTAGATACTTCAGTCAATGCTTCGTCGTCATGGGCCCACGCTAAATCATCAAATGTGGTTGCGTAATTTTTCGCAAGGGCCTCCGGTGGGATTATTGAAGCTCTCCCAGAGACGTAATTTATCATCTTCTGGACCTCCTCGTAAGAGAGGTCTCTCGTTCCCTTGAAGACCTTTGAAACCCCTGTCTTGGTTATGTCGATAGCCTGAGCCAGCTCTTCCTGCGTTATTCTGTACTCTTTGACTATGAGCCGTACCCTCTCGATGACCTGCTCCTTTGGCAGAATCGGATTAATAGCTTCCACCAACCCATTCACTATTGCGATAATTGAAATATATATCATTTAAACTTTCCGAAATAGCACTAATGTATAGTGAACTAGCATGTGGAACGAAGTGAATAGTAGCCCTGTTGAGAAAAAAGCCTCAATCACTCCAGAAGAGCCCCTTAAGTTGACTGCGTCCCTGCTCAGAGTCTACCTTGAGAAGCTGAATAGGGAGATCACGAACATCGAGGTGGGTATTCCAGAGAAACAAGACCGTAAGCCACAGAAACACGAACTCGCTAAAGCCGAAGGCATAAGGTATGCTGCACGAGAACTGCTCAAGGATTTGAACTTGAAGACGACTTGGCTAGAAGAGAAGCAAATGGCAGAGAAGCAATTGAAGGGATACAAGAGCTTCAGCTACGAAGATCCAGACGGCACATTCTATTTTGGCTACTTCAAGAGCATGAAAGCCTTCGTAGATGCCTACCTAGAAGAGATGGGTAAGTGGGGGAGTAGGAGCGAGAGAGGCTGGGTCAACGAGCGTGTCAGCGTATTCGATGAAGACAAGTATGGGGTAGAGGCGTGGGTGAACTTTGGGACACTTTGCAAGGAGGAACTATCAGAGTTTGATG
>JBGPRA010000122.1:0-6882 GCA_041489375.1 Bathyarchaeia archaeon
CCCTTGTATATCCAAGTAGGAATAATTACGGTATATTCCGACTTAGAGAAACCTTTTATCCCCTTCAATCAAAATCTCATGAGTCGAGGATGGTTAGGGCAGCGAAACTTAGCCTCGCCGTGTCCAGTGCCTCGACCCGTCGCGCGCGCGAAAGACGCCCAAAGTGAGTGGAACGCACTCCTTGAACTTGAGAAGAGAGGTCGCTTCCCAGGCTACTAACCTATTTTTATAAGGCTACTTTACCTATCGCGAAGACGGTGTGCCTAGTTTTTTCGGCTTGGACAATCTTACCTCCCGCGACTGCCACCATCTCCTCAAGCATACGGTTACCACATTCCTTCACCGTTTCATCACCAAGCAACACCGGACTAGCATCGAAATCGATAATATCCTCGAGTCTCTCCACGGTTTTCTTCGTCGCCGTTATCTTAACGACGGGAGCTAAGGGTGAACCAGTTGGATTACCGCCCCCCGTCGTATAGGCGAGTATCTGCGCCCCAGAGGCGAGCATGTCAGCAGCTGCGCAACTTCCTATGCCAAGACTCGTGTTCATAACCCACAGCCCCTTGCCGCTTATGCTTTCTCCAGGGCCGAGAACGCCACGTATCGTCTTGGTGCCACCCTTCCTAACACCACCCAGACTCTTCTCTACGAGGGTTGTGAGTCCCCCGGCGATGTTACCGGGCGTGGGATTTCCCTCCCTAAGACTGTGTCCCATTCTCTTGTAGTACTCCTCAAGCCTATCAGTCATGGCTATAATTTCGTCGCCAATCTCCTTAGTGGCAGCCTTCCTAGCCATGAGACCCGCGGCTCCATAGAGACCACCTGTCTCGCCTATGATGACCGCCCCGCCCAACTCGATCAGTTTATCCGCCATAGCACCCACAGCGGGGTTCGACGCTATACCCGAACCAGTATCGCTGCTACCACACTGCGTCGCGATGGTCAGTTCGTCGACGCTGATGTTTGTCTTCTCCGCCCCTTCGATCTCCTTCTTGAGTTCACTCACCATCTCGACCCCCTTTTTGACGGCCTTTGCGTTGCCACCCTCGTCGTGTATCCTAACGTAGCGCGTTGGCTTCTCCCCCGCTGCCTTCAAGAGTCTTGTTGCATCAATCTGCTCGCAGCTTAGTCCAACTGTGAGAACTGCCCCGACGTTAGGGTGGCTCACAACACCCTCCAGAACCCGTAGGGTGTGTTCTTTCTCTGGCCCTACCTGGCCACATCCTCCCTCGTGGGGAAAGAGGTTGACGCACGTAGCCTCTGCTATACTCCTTGCAACAGAGACACTGCAAAGGACGGTTGGGACGACAGCGATGTAGTTGCGGACGCCCGCTCGGCCATCGTGACGCCTATAACCCATGAAGGTCGTCTTCATAGCTTTCTCACCTCGTCGACTATGTCCTCAACGTTGTGGGTGTGGACGTGGTCGCCAACTGGTATCTCGGCAGTTGCTCTACCTATCCACTCGCCATACTTTATGATGTATCCATCTTTAGTTATCCTCGATAGGGCGAACTTGTGCCCCTCCGGGATATCCCTCAGGAGCGTGATATTCTTTATGCCGACTTCGATAACCTCTCCCTCTTTGAGCATCTCTACGACTGTAGCGACATTGTCCCGATCATCGACGACGACATACCTACGTTTTCCTGCCAATCCTATAACCTCTGAGACCACTAATACAATATCTTTTCAACGATCGTTTAGGGTGTTCGATGGTTGAACCGTTATATCCCAATTCATGGGTTTTTACTCTGATAGTCATGCCTAGGAAAGTCACTGTTGAGGATGTCGAAGCCCTGGCGATTGGTGGTACGATTCTCGGTGGGGGTGGCGGTGGTTGGCCTGAGGAAGGACGAGCTGCCGGTAAATTGGCGATGGAGCTCGGTGGGATCGAGCTATGGTCTCCTGAGGAGACTCCCCGCGAGTGGAACGTCATTACTATCGCAGCGCTTGGGGCGCCCACACAGAAAGGGGAAACGAAAGCCCGCCACTTCATACGCGCAGTACAGATGCTCTGGGAAGCCGGCGTAGAGTTCGACGGCGTAATCGCAGCCGAGAATGGCGGTCATAACAGCTTTGGTGGCTGGATACCAGCAGCAGCGTTTGGCCTACCCGTCGTTGATATACCTGGCGATGGCCGTGCTCATCCAACCGCCATGATGGGGAGCATGGGAATCCACCGCATCGACTACAACTCAGTGAAGGCGGGAGCCACCGAGGGAGCCGAGATGGTCAGCCGGGGCACCCTTCAGAGGACTAGCAATCAGATCCGCTTCATGGCGGGCGACTGCAAAGCTCTCATCGCCATGGCCCGCGACCCAATCTCAGTAGAATGGTGCCTCGAACATGGCGCCCCTGGAGCTATCCAACAGGCAATCGATCTTGGCAAAGCCTATTTAAAAGCCAAAAAAGGCGAGGCAGCTGTGAAAACCGCCGCCAAGTTCCTCGGTGGAGAGTTGAAAGAGAAGGGAAAGATCGTTGAAATGATGACTGAGGCAAGGGGAGGCTTCGACGTTGGTATGATGACCATCAAGGGGGAGAGGACTTGGGAACTTGGTTTCGTCAACGAGTATATGACGATGGATAGCGGTGGCAAACGCCTTGCCACCTTCCCGGACCTTATAACCACATTCAACGCCGAAGGGGACCCAGTCACCAGCGCCGCCCTAAAACAGGGCGATGACGTTTACCTAGTCAACGTACCTAAGGAGAGTATCAAGGTCGGCGACGGAAACAGGTATCCAGAGATCTATGAACCCGTCGAAAAGGCTCTCGGAAAACCTATGGTTAAGTACCTGAAGGGGTACCTCAAGCAATAGCCTCATCCGATCTTTCTAAAAAAATTTAGGCGCGTATAATAGCCTCTTTTTCTTGTAATGTCTATTAAAAGTCACGTTCCATGAGTATGAGTTTCTGATATCCCCCTTTCTTGACTGCTTTTTTGTAGACGTAATCGGCTACGATGACGTCCTCGAGGGCGAGGCCGATGTTTATTGCGAGTATCCTCTCATGTGGATTCTCTCTCCCCTTCTTCTTTCCCGCGACGATCTCGCCCAATTCAGCATAGAGTTTTGGCATCCCGTCTGGGAACGCTCCTTGTTCGTGGAAGTGCTCTGTCTGCTCCCAGCTGTCGGTGATGAACTTATCAGCAGTTAGTATTGCATCACCATGCCACGCTCTGCTCGCCTCTAAACCTATCCCTAGGGTGCCCGCCATGAACCAATCATTTTTCACTAGCGGTTTCGATAGCCTCTGTGTAGCTGTAAGAATGATGTCGCTACCCTTCGCGGCTTCCTCGACACTCCCAACCGGGCTGATTTCAACCCCCAATTGCTTCTCAAAGTCCTTCTTGAATCTCTTCGAGGCATCGGGATTGATATCATAGGCTTTCACACGTTTAAGTGTCTTTACAACCTCCTTCAGGGCGATGAGGCTCATTCTGCCCTGTACTCCACAGCCAACGACGCCGAGGGTCTCCGACCCTTTCAAAGCGCAGAACTTCGCTGTCACAGCAGAGACCGCAGCAGTCCGAACCGCTGTTATCCACCTACAGTCCATAATCGAGGTCGGTAACCCCGTTTCCATGTCATTCGTTATCATGACGCCGAGTATCTGGGGGAGCCCCAACTCCCTGTTGCTCGGGTAACCGCTAACCCACTTGATGCCACCGATCCCGAGCCTCCGATAGTAAGCTGGCATCGCATGTATGAAACTATCAGGTTTTGCGTGGATGCCCGGCTTTGGAGGATTCTCCACCTGCCCTAGGCCGTGCTCCTTTAACCCCTTCTCTACGAGAGGGATGATCTCCTTTAGAGGGATCTCCATTTCCAAGATGTCTTCCTGGGAAAGATACAGCATCTCGACACGTTTCAAAGCAAGACACTGACCCATTAATGGGTACAACTTGAATTAGTACTTTTCAAAATAATCTGGACACCCATAACTTATGGGAAAAATATTGTTAACAAACGGAAGAGTAAGTACCCTGATTTATGTAACATATAAAATAAATCCCTATAATTATAAGCACATGTTCATAAAACTGAGTATTTTTTAAACCTTTTTTTATATTTTTTATATTTTATACAGATATTTTGGTCATATGGAAAAGTAAAATATACGTTGGGGTATCTCTGATCAGATCAGTTTGACCAGCAAACGACGTGTAAAGTACAGCGTGAAGGTCAATGAGGCATACTGCAAGGGATGTGGATACTGCATCGAGTTCTGCCCAAAGAAAGTATTCGATAGGAAGGGCGAGCTCAACTCGAAGGGGGTTAATCCCCCTGTTTTCGCACGATCCGAAGATTGCATAGGTTGTGGCCAGTGTAGCCTACTCTGTCCTGATCTCGCTATAAAAATCGAGGAGGTAGAACCCGATGAGTGAAGTTCTCACTGGTACTCATTTCGTTCACGGCGACTGGGCCTGCGCTGAGGGAGCGATAGCGGCAGGTTGTAGGTTCTACGCTGCGTACCCAATCACCCCTGCTACGGAGATAGCGGAGCGGCTGGCTCAGCGGCTCCCCCAGGTTGGCGGTAAATTCATCCAGTTCGAAGATGAGCTCGGCGCTATCGCATCTGTAATAGGAGCGAGTTACGCGGGGCAGAAGGCGATGACTGCAACGTCTGGACCCGGGATCAGCCTGATGCTCGAGAACATCGGCCTTGCTGTCATGACTGAGGCTCCATGCGTAATCGTCAACGTGATGCGTGGCGGACCGAGTACGGGTCAACCGACCGCTGGGGCACAGGGGGATGTCATGCAGTGCCGCTGGGGAACCCACGGTGACACCGAGGTCATAGCGCTAGCCCCTCAAAGCGTCCAAGAGATGTTCGACCTAACGATCCATGCCTTCAACCTATCGGAACGCTACAGAATCCCCGTATTCCTCATGGCCGACGCAAACATCGGTCACCTCTACGAGTCCCTAAAAATTCCCGAGACAGATAGGATAGACATAGTTGACCGGAGGAAGCCGACCGTAGCGAAGCGGGAATATAGACCCTTCAGTGCTGGCGAAGATCTCGTCCCACCGATGGCTTGCTTTGGAGATGGATACCACTTCTACGCCACTGGACTAACCCATAACGAGATGGGGTACCCGGATATGTCAGTGGAGGCCCAAGACAAGCTTGTCAGGAGACTCTGTGATAAGATTAGGCGGGATGCTGCGATGATCGAGATGGTCGAGGAGCGTTTCACTGACGACTGCGATGTACTCGTCGTCGCATATGGGATAACAGCAAGGTCTGCCCTCAGCGCCGTAAAGCTTGCTAGGGAGCAGGGGATCAAGGCGGGGCTTCTCCGCCTCATCACCCTATGGCCTTTCCCTGATGCGAGGATCGAGGAGTTGACGAGGCGTTGCGTGGGCGTCGTCGTTGCTGAGATGAACTATGGTCAGCTCGTCAGGGAGGTGGAGAGGGCTGCAATGAGGCGTGTCGAGTTCGTACCGAAGCTTGGGGAGAATCCCCATATGCCTGAGGAGATACTCGCCGCAATATGGAGGGCTGGAAAATGAGTTCTCTAAACTACCCAAGCTCTAAGAGTCTTCGCGTGGACCGGCTTCCCCATATCTGGTGTCAGGGCTGTGGTCTCGGCATAATTCTCCATGCATACGCGGACGCCTTACAGGAAACGGGGCTCGACCTCGACAAGGTTGCGACCATCTCGGGGATAGGCTGCGCTGGGCGCGCCTCCGGCTATGTCAACACGGACGCTTTCCATACTACCCACGGGAGGGCTCTGCCCTTCGCTACTGGCGTCGGCATAAGCCGCCCTGAGATTAAGCCTGTCGTCATAAGTGGCGATGGTGACCTCTTCAGTATAGGTGGGAACCACCTCATCCACGCAGCTCGACGGAACGTCGACGTCCTGGTCATCTGCAGTAACAATTTCAACTACGGCATGACTGGTGCACAGTTTGGCCCCACGACGCCGAGTGAGACGAAGACGCCGACGAGTCCATACGGGAACATTGAGAATCCCTTCAATCTGGTCTCTCTAGTCGCCTCTGCAGGTGCCACGATGGTGAGCCGCTGGACCGTAATGCACCCGACTCAACTAAAGAGGAGCATAAAACGCGGGCTTATCAAGAAGGGCTTCAGCTTCATCGAGGTTATCACCCCCTGCACCACCGGCTACGGCCGCTTAAACAAGATGAGCCCCATCGATATGATGAGAAACCTAAAGAAATTCGGTAGGATCAGAAAGGTCCTGCCAACCGAGGCGATCTGCGACCCTACTACGGAAATCGTCTTGGGGGACTTCGTTGATTTTGAAAAACCTACTTACAACGAGGTCTTCGAGTCCCTCACAAAGAGAGCGGGGGTGGCACTATGAGGTTCGAGGTCAGGATAGGGGGATTCGGTGGCCAGGGCGTCATCACGATGGGTCATATCCTTGGCTCTGCAGCGAGCCTCCACCTGAGGCTCAACGCCGTCATGACAGAGAGCTACGGACCAGAGGCACGCGGGGGAGCCTGCAAGACAGACATAGTTGTAAGCGACGTCGCCATCGACTACCCCAAGACTACTCGCCTTGACTGCCTCATTGCCATGAATCCTGTCGCTTACAATAGTTATATCCATGACGTCCGTGAAGGCGGCGTCGTGATCTTTGACATTAGCCTCTTCGAGATACATGATAAGGTGTCAGGAATTAGGTACATTGGCATTGAAGCCACAAAGATTTCGCAGGGGCTCGGGAACCCCCAGATATCCAACGTAGTAATGCTCGGCGCTCTCTCCGGCGCCTTAGACCTATTCCAGATGGACGCCCTTAGGTCCGCGGTGACCGAGCGATTTCCAAAGGCTTCAGTTCTCAATTTGAAGGCACTTGAAGCCGGCGCAGAGGCAGCTAAGAGGGTTAAGGAATCA
>JBGPRA010000123.1:0-6780 GCA_041489375.1 Bathyarchaeia archaeon
ATCCTCGCGGAACTCATACTGAGGCCGAGGGAAGCGAGGGCTGATGACTATGAGATCGCAAACCTATGCAGGTCCTTGCTGAGCGGCGTACAGGAACGAGCGGCCTTCTTAACTATGGATCCGAAGCTAAAGAGGATAATACAAAGAGATATGAATATCGCTGTGTTGGCGCTTGATGTCTACCTGAGGGGCGTCGCGTGATCGATAAAGACGAACTTTTAAGAAAAGCTGAGGAGCTTAGACGTTCAGCTGAGTCGGTCAAGAACCTGGACGAGGCCGTGGAGAGTCGGTCTAATGTGGGTAAGCGACAGAACCTAGCGGAAGCAATCAAGCAAGTGCAGGTTAAATTTCTTAACACTTCCGAAGGTAAAGTAGCGTTGCAGGGAGGGACCCTTCAAGATTTATTGGTTAAATCAGTAAATGGGCGTCTCTTGCCGGATCCTTCAAGCATAACAAATTTTAACGACCATTATGAGGGGACCCCAAACTGGGATACAGCAGGTGAGAGACGCTTGCTGGCAGGTGAGTGCTTCACGCGCATCGACTTGCTGAAGAAGAGTATCATCGCAGGCAGACTCGACCACCTCCTCAAAGACCACGCCGAGATATTAGTACACGGGGTGATGGGCTACAACGGTGAACTCCTAGAGGTGCTCGGGATCGACCCGAAGCAGGGGGAGACCTACAGGAGGATAACGGAGCCACGAAGGACACCGCTGGATGCAGGGCCCCAAGAGACGAGCCAGGGACAAGATAATTCCATTTATCCAGCAGGGGCACTCATCGCGGAGGGAATCAATAAAATCGTCGCAGATAGAATTCTCAAGCCACCAACACCCCTTCCACCAGACACCGCGGAGGGCTTCATATCAACTCCGAAAAAGAGTGCGAAGCTAATAAGAATAGTATCCGGCGGCGTCGGGATAGTCGGATATACACTGACTGAAGAAATAGCGTCCCACATGGGACTAGAGAAAGAAACACGAGGAGCACTAGTAATCGGCGTACTCCCGAACTCAATCGCTGAGAAAGCAGGGCTACGAGCAGGCACCACCCCCGCCGTGCTAGATGGAACAAAATGCATGCTCGGCGGAGACATTATCATCGCCGTCGACGATAAAACCATCAACAACATGCGGGAATTAACGGGATACCTTAGCCTATACCATAAACCAGGTACAAAGATCAAATTCAGAGTACTCAGAAACAGAAAACCAATCGAGATCGCCCTAGTCTATTAAATATGCGCGCCTATTTTGAGGAATAATACAACACTTCCCAAATCGCGCGCGCGACGGTGTAAGGATTGGTGCGGAGGATGGGATTCGAACCCATGAACCCCTTCGGGATAGGAGCCTCAGTCCTACGCCTTTGGCCTAGCTGGGCGACCTCCGCCCACCAAAGTTACCCGCCATCGCCCATTTAAATGGTTTGTCAACGCGAGGAATGGGGCCTCTGCTGGGAGTCGAACCCAGGTCAAGGGATCCACAGTCCCGTATGCTACCGTTACACCACAGAGGCCGCGCGGAAAAAGTGATATAGGGGATACATTAAAAGGGTTTCGCGAACAAGGGCACGGTCACAACATGTGAGTACTAGACGCGAGCATCGCCGGTGAGTTCCGCTTATAAAGGAACTAAGGTACCTCCCAATGTAAAGGAGGTGAGCCGAGACGAGCACCGAGAACAAGCAAGGCGGCGTCATCGGGAGGTTTAGGTCCGAGTTCGGCTTCATCACTGGCAACTTCCTCATCATGGCGTTGAGCTGGCTCATCCTCGACTTCGCCAACGAGTTACCTGGCACTTACTACCCCTTATACGTCCAGGCTCTGGGAGGCACCGGCGCGACAATTGGTATAATCGGCGCCGTCGAGTCTATCTCAAGGGGCATCGTGCAAATACCTGGCGGTTACCTTGCAGACAAGTATGGTCGCAAGTGGCTCATAGCATCCATGACCTTCGTAGCCGCCTTCAGCCGCGTCTTCTATATCTTCGCCCCAACTTGGGGGTGGATACTCGTCGGCGCTTTATTGGTTGGTATCACGAACATCTATGGCCCAGCGCTGATGGCGATCGTAGCCGACTCAGTTCCTAAGGAGAAGCGGGGCATGGCCTACAGCATCATAAACCTCATAAACAGCGTCTCGACGACCCCCGCACCCCTCCTCGCCGGAGTACTATACGCCAGGATGGGACTCATCCCCAGCATGAGGCTCGGATATGGCGTCGCATTGATCGGCTTCGTTGCGGCTGCGGTGATGCGCCTACGACTCAAGGAGACCGTGGTGAAGCCTGAGAAGTTTAGCATGGGCGACCTAGCAGCCACCGTACCCAGCTCGATGCGGGAGAGCATAGGAGTATGGCAGATCGTGCCAAGGTCAGCCTTCATCTTCTTCATATGCAACTTCATCGCCAGCTTTGCCATCGGCTTATTCCAGCCCGTCATGATTCTCTACGTTGTTAATGACCTTGGCGTCGACCCTGTGGCTCTCTCCTACTTAATGACCACGATGTTCGTGACCATGATCCTTGTAGCATTACCGAGTGGCAAGCTCATCGACAAGATAGGACGTAAGAAGCCGCTTATCATCGCCGGAGTGGCCTCGATAGTTTGGGTGCCTCTTCTCGTCTGGGGTGACTTCCTGAGGCTTATACTCGCCATGACCCTCACCGGGCTCCTTATAGTCCTCTTCAACTCGGCTGGCAACACCCTCTTCGCCGATCTCATACCAAAGGAGCACAGAGGAAAGGCGAACGGCTCCCTAGGGTTCTTCAGCATGATCGCCATGTCCGCTGGCCAGATCATAGGGGGCTGGCTTTACGATAACGTCAACCACCAGCTCCCCTTTTGGGGAGAGGCGATCATGATGGTGCCAGCCATACTGCTGATTGTATTCCTCATCGAGGAGCCCGAGAAAGCAGAGGATTAGACGAGACGGTTACTCGTTAGGTAGTCGGGGAGCTCCCTCAGGCTAGGTAGTATAGCGTCGGGCTTCGCCGCCTCAAGCTTCTCCTTCTTCTGAGTACCAGTGAGAACCCCGATAGTAAGACACTTCGCGTTGTGGCCCTCCTCGATGCCTATCGCGGTGTCGTCGACCTTTAGGACCTCGGATGGGTCGTGTATATGGCAGTGGCGCATAGTACGCCTTATCATTGCTGGGCTTGGCCGCTCCTCATCAACTATCTCGCTGCACGTCCAGTAGTCGATGAGGGCATGCCTTTCCCAACCGAGGTGCTTGACTATGTCGTGGGTGACGACAGCGGGGAAACCGCTCTCAACGCCAACCGCTACACTGTGAGTCTTCAGCCACGTGAAGGTATCTGATGCGCCTTTCATCTCCTTTACTTTAGTGATATTGGACTGAAGCATCTCGACGAAATCCTTGTAAATCTCAGGTGCTTTGTCTCCGCCGAGCATGTTTATTACCTCCCTCTTATCGCGTCCGCGCATGTCATTGAGGGTCTCCATCGGGACCTCGACACCGTGGCGACGGAAGGCATCATCATAGCTCCTAAGAACAAGGGGTATCCCGTTGATGACATCGTCGACAGTGGTCCCAGCCATGTCGAAGACAGCGAGACGTATCCGCGCCATCTAGGACCACTGGTCCACGGCGACGATCTCGCCGATCTCTTTCCTCTTCCCCGGCTGCGCCCACTTCGGATCCTTTGGATAGCCGAGCGGTGTCACTGCGGCGACGTTCCACCCCGGCGGTATGTCGAGGATCTCCTTGATAGACTCATTATCGAACAGCCCGATCCAGCAAGTGCCGAGACCCTCCGCACGTGCCGCGAGAATAAGGTGAGTGAGGCCGATCGCCGAGTCTATCAGGAAACTCATCTCACCCATGTAGCCCCCACGGTCGTACTTGATGTCGCTACCACAAGCTACAACCACTATAGGCGCTTCAGCGATCCATAACTGCCCCCCACAAAGCGTAGCAATCTTCTTTCTGAGTTCGGGGCTCTTAACTAAGAGGTACTTCCAGGGCTGCCTATTGCTTCCCGAGGGCGCAAACCTTGTCGCGTCTAGGATCCTGCTGAGGACCTCCTCGGGTAGGGTATTTGGTTTATAGCTGCGGACACTCCGTCGTGTCTTGATAACGTCGTAGAACTCCATGACCATCAGTGTCACTGGTATTTTGCTAGATTTAAATAAAGAGAATGGTCTTCGCTCTCCGTAATGGCATGTTTTATCTAGTGGTGGTGTTCATCTGACCCCGATTCATATGCAGACCACTAATCTGGGTGGCTTGAGAGTGAGTCGGCTATGCTTTGGCACGGAGCCACTGGCAATAAAAAAGGGGCCGGACGGTAAACAGACACAGGGTGACAAGACGCCAGTTCAAGGCGGCGATATACTCGCCGAAGCATCGAGGCTTGGCGTCTACATGTGGGACACTTCTGACGACTACGGGACTCATCCTCACGTCCGAGAGGCTTTGAGGAGGGTAAAGAGGAGTAACGTCGTTGTCGCTGACAAGTCGAACGCCTCTACCTACGAGGCAGGCGTCAAAGCGGTCGAATCCTCTCTAAACGACCTGGGGACCGAATACATCGACATCATGTTTCTTCACATAGTGCCCCCGAGGCCGATACAGAGGAAGGACGCCAACGATAGATTCTACATAAGCCAGGACCTCAAGGGTAGGAAGGGGACCCTCGAAGCATACATGGAGGCGAGGGACTCGGGGAAGATAAAGAAGATTGCGCTCTCCACCCATAGCACGGACACCCTCCGCCAGGTACTTGACTACCCAGAGATAGACATTGTCTGCGCTCCCCTCAACAAGTTGGGAACTTACCTCGATGACGGTACTCAGATGGACCGGCTTAACACATTGAAAGCGCTGCACGACTCAGGGAAGGGCGTCTACGTTATCAAGACACTCGCGGCGGGTAGATACAAGGACGACGCCGAAGCCTGCATCAGGTACGTCCTCGGGTTCCACGACTTTATCAACGTCTGGAATATCGGTATGTATGACATGGTAGACGTGAAGAGGAATATCGCTCTCTTCTCCGACGCCCTCGGGAAGTAGCCATAACCTTCCCCTTTTTAACCCGACCTGTTTTTCTTTACTTTAACCAGGTGTGTTAGCGTGTCTTCGTTGAGCAAATACCTTGCTCTAGAGGGAAATATACGGGTCTTAGCACTACAGACCCTAATCTCCCAACTGGGCTTCGGGATGCTCGTCGTAATATGGCAGCCCTACATATTATCCACTGGGCTGACCGTAGTCGACCTTGGCATAATCCAGAGTGTCATCAACCTCAGCACAGCGATGGGGCTCTTCGTATGGGGTCCCCTCTCCGACATCTTTGGTAGAAAACGCGTGATGCTACTAGGTCACGCATCAAGAGTTGTCGCTGTGCTCGCTCTCGTGATATCGGGCAACCCAATCTTCCTCTATGTTTTCGCCTTCTTCATCGGCTTCAGCGCTCTGTGGATGCAGATGAACCCGGCAAGGACTGCCCTATTGGCGGAGTCGGTGTCGAACGAGAAGAGGGCGACAGCCTACGGTACCTTAATGGCGATCAGTCAGGGGACGAACATGTTGATGGCTTCGGTCGGTGGCTATATCGCCATCGTCTCGGGATACTGGCTAATATTTGTCGTCACCGTTATCTGCGAGACGATTGGCATCACAATAATGCTGCTATTTGTGAGGGAGACCCACCACACAGCTGGCGCCAATGGGAGGGAGATCGGGTCCCGGATAATCTCAAACCTGAGACCCGAGAGGGAGATGATGCCCCTCTACCTGATGATGGTGGTCATGGGCATAGGCTATGGCGTCGGGTTCTCCCTCTTCTACGGGGCCCTCACTGACACATACGGGTTCACTACCTTCGAACTCGGGCTGATGTCGACGGCGACGAGCCTCGCTTGGGCGCTTGGTTCGATACCGAGCGGTAAGCTCTCAGAGCGGTTCGGTACGCGTAAGATGGTGCTAGCATCAACAGCAGCTGCACTAATCACCGTTGTTGGCTTCATCCTCTTCCGAAGCTTCCCCGCCTTTCTGATCTTCAGTGTCTTCAATGGCCTCGACCCGTGCTTCTGGATCCCTAACTGGATGAGCCTCATCGCAGAGAGGACTCCGGTCAAGGTCAGGGCCTCCATATTCGGTAAGCTCGACGCCTACAATAGGTTCGCTGGTATACCGGCGCCTTTCCTCGGTGGGCTCATCTATGTTAGGTATGGCTTCACGGCTCCTCTGCTAGTCCATCTTGTGTTCCTACTGATCTGGGGGTATATGCTAGTCAGAATCACTTCGAAACCGAAAGCGGCTACTTGACTCCTGTAGCTCTTAGAATGTCTTTATGAATCTCAGGGATCGACCTATCCCCGTCTAAGACGACCCACTTACCATCTGAAACGAGGTCCATCGCCTTGTCTGCTGTCTTGCTGAGTTCGTCAATCGTTTCGAACCTCTCAGTCTTGATCCTATTATTTACGACTCGGCGGAACGCCTCGGCGGGGGAGACATTTAGGTAGATGAGACTACCCCTGGTGGGGACTATTCTGGTGAAGAAGTAGTAGGCGAACTTGTGGACGGGCGCGGGGAGATACGCCGTCCCAAGGAGGTAGCGGACGAATATCACATAGTCAACTCTCCTCCAACCGTAGAGGATGATACTCCTGATGACGTCGACGAGGTAAAAGAGGCTCGCGGCGATGTGCGCCTTTTTCCCCTCAACGAATAGGTAATCTCGCCCCTTGACACCGAAGAAGTTATCCTCACTCGGATGGCTCCTGAGGACGTATGTCTTCCCCCTC
>JBGPRA010000124.1:0-6778 GCA_041489375.1 Bathyarchaeia archaeon
AGCCCCGTCGAGATGTTCTGCGAGGCCGTTGGTTGCAAAGCTATAACAGGCAGGTTCACCTCTGGCACCTTCACGAATCCTATCTACGCAGACTTCTTCGAGCCCACAACGGTCATCGTAACCGATAGCCTCGCTGACGACCAGATCGTCGAGGAGGCAAGCCAGATCGGCATCCCCGTCATCGCCCTCGCCAGCACTGACAACAGCAAAAGCAACATCGATCTCATCATCCCCATGAATAACAAGGGACGACGCGCCCTCGCCATCGCCTTCTGGCTCATCGCTCGCGAAATACTCAAAGAGCGTAATGAGCTACCCGCTAGTGGCGAAATGAAGCATAGCATCGACGACTTCGAGACCAGTTAGGAGGAACCGAGTTGTCAGTAAGGCGCCCCTATGCCTCGGGGAGCTACTACCCCCGAGATCCACAGCGCCTTAGAAGCGAAATTGAAAGTTGTTTTAAACACGCCCTTGGGCCCGGTAAATTGCCTGTAAAGGGTGACAATCCTCGGACCATCACGGCACTAGTCTGCCCTCACGCTGGTTACGTGTACAGTGGCCCAGTCGCTGCTCACAGCTACCTCGCCTTATCAGAGGAGAAACAGCCCGACACCGCCATCATCCTCTGCCCTAACCACACAGGGCTCGGAAGCGCCGTCTCGCTCATGAACGAAGGCTACTGGGAGACCCCACTGGGTAGAGTTCTCATAGACAAAGAACTATCTAACTCTATATTCAAAACCTCAGGGATAATCGACATCGACGAGTCCGCCCACCAATATGAGCATTCCATCGAAGTCCAACTACCCTTCCTCCAATACCTATACGGATCAAAGATCAGGATAGTCCCGATCTGCATGGGGGTCCAGGACTTGGAGACCAGCAGGAATCTCGGTGAAGTAATAGCGCAATCCATACGCACAATGAACGCGGTAATAATCGCCTCAACAGATATGACACACCAGGAGCCCCAGCAGTCCGCGTCTAGAAAGGACCGTCTCGTCCTCGACGCAATCGAAGCCATGGACGAGGAAAGCGTTCAAAGAACCGTACAAACAAACAGGATAACCATGTGTGGATACGGTCCTGTTTCCACTGCCATCGTCGCATCAAAGATACTCGGCGCCAAAAAGGCAGAAATCTTATCATACCACACGAGCGGGGATATAACGGGTGATCGTGGGGCGGTCGTGGGCTATGCCTCTATAAAGATCACCCGATCGGTGCAATAGATGAGCGCAGAGGCGACGGCTCCGGGCAAGATAATCCTATTCGGAGAACATAGCGTGGTCTATAAAGGACCTGCCATACTTCTCGCCGTCGACCGTCGTGCAACCGTCATCGCCTCTAAACGTGACGATAAACGTATTTACATAGACTCCGAGGATCTAGGTTTCTCCGGCTACTTCGAAGCTGGAAACTATACATCAGTCACAGGAAAGATTTGGAGAGGGAGAAACATGGCGGCACTTGACGTCGCCGCTAGGAAGGTGATGGATTACCTCGGGATCGAGTCGGGTGTTAACCTCAAAGTCCGAAGCATGATCCCCATAGCTGTCGGCTTAGGTTCCTCTGCCGCCGTCTGCGTCGCCACGACCGCAGCTGTTGGAGAACTTTTCGACGGCAACCTCACGAAGGAAAAGATATCTGAGCTTAGCTATGAGGGGGAGAAGGTCATACATGGTAACCCCAGTGGCGCCGACAACAACATCGCCACATACGGCGGCATAATGAGGTACGAGCGCGGCGTTGGCCTAAAGAGGCTCAAGCTCGACGTGTCCCTCCCGTTCATCATAGGTAATACCCGCAAGAAGCGCTCCACCCGAAACATGGTAGAAGGAGTCAAGGTTCTCAGGGACCGCAACCCAGAGGTCGTCGACCCCATACTCTACACCATGGCAAGCCTTTCGCAGGTAGGCCTCGGCGCTCTACTTCGTAGCGAAACCAAGAAATTAGGTGACCTCATGAATCTCAACCAAGGCCTACTATCCGCATTAGGCGTCTCAACCATCGAGCTGGATGAGCTAGTATACGCCGCGAGACGTGAAGGCGCACTCGGCGCAAAACTCACAGGCGCTGGTGGGGGAGGCTGCATGATCGCTCTTACTGAATCCGAAAACCTTAGCAACGTTGAGAAGAGCATCAGGGCCGCCAGGGGTCACTCAATGAGGGTCAACATCACAGACGAGGGCGTAAAAACGAGGAAGATTAAAGATGAATATCCTTAAACTCGGCGGCTCAGTCGTCACCCACAAAGATAAACCAAAGACTCCCAACATTGAGGCCATAGAGAGACTGGCGCACGAGGTAGCCTCGGCTGGGCCGAGGAGGCTTATCATCGTCCATGGAGGAGGCTCATACGGCCACCCGTTAGCGAAGGAGTATGACCTATCAGTAGGCTATTCGTCGCCAAGGCAGCTATCTGGCTTCTCCATCACCCACCAAGCGATGGTTGAGCTTAACAGACTCGTCGTCGAAGCTTTCCTCGCCAAGGGAGTTCCAGCCATATCCATCGCTCCATCCTCCTTCATAGTCACGAAAGACCATAGAATCGAGGACGCTGACTTCAGCGTTGTCTCCAGAGCAACTGAATCTGGCTTCGTCCCAGTGCTCTATGGCGACACAGTCCTGGACTCAGCACGAAGATTCACCATCCTATCCGGCGACCAATTAACTGCAAGACTCGCTATCGACCTCGGGGCAAAGAGGATCATCTTTGGCGTAGACGTGGACGGTGTCTACACAGCGAACCCCAAGCTAGCGAAGGAGGCAAGGCTCATAGAAGAGCTCTCCCTGAACCAGATGCATGGCATGGTTCGAATAGGGGAAGCGCTATCAACCGACGTTACTGGGGGTATGCTCGGAAAGATACAAGAGGCAGGCGCAGCCGTCGAGGTGGGCGTTGAAGTTCAACTTGTCAACGCGTTGAAGCCAGGCGTCGTAAAGGATGCCCTACTGGGTGAGAAGATCCGGTGCACTTGGCTAAGGAGATAAAATAATGAGTATCATGAAGAGGAAGCAGAGACACATAAGAATCAGCCTCGAGGAGAATGTAGACTCAGAGATTCCAACCGGCTTTGGCGACGTGAGCCTCGTCCACAGGGCAGTTCCGGAGATCGACCTCAAGGATGTCGATGCAAGCACCAAACTGTTCGGAAAGCAGCTATCTGCACCACTCATCATCTCCGCGATAACCGGTGGCACCGATGAAGCAGAAAGGATCAACAGAATCCTCGCCACGGTCGCTCAGAAGCATAAAATCGGCATAGGCGTCGGGAGCCAGAGGATCGCAATCGAACATCCCGAGTTGGAGAGGACCTTTAGCGTCGTAAGAGAAGCAGCGCAGGACGCGCTTGTGATCGGTAATATCGGTTGCCCTCAGATTAGCCTTGGCTGGGGCGTCAAAGAAGCGAGAAAGGCAATAGAAATGGTCGACGCAGATGCGCTCGCAATACATATGAATCCCCTACAGGAGGCTGTCCAAGTTCGGGGTGATACAAAATACAGGGAGATCGTAAAGAAAATCAAGGAGTTGACGAGTTCCCTGGGAGTCCCTATAGTTATGAAAGAGACAGGGGCGGGTATATCCTATGAGGATGCGGTGAGGCTCGAGGCAGTGGGGGTCGCCGGGTTCGAGATTAGTGGCCTCGGTGGAACGAGCTGGGCCGCCGTGGAACACCACATAGCTCGAGAGATGGGCGAGGAACGGATGCAGTACCTTGGCAAGGCTCTATGGAGTTGGGGCATACCTACAGCCTGTAGCTTAGTCGAAGTGAGGACCGCTTCGAGGGGTAAGGTGATAGCCTCAGGCGGCCTCAGAAGTGGGCTAGACGCAGCGAAAGCCCTCGCACTCGGTGCGGACGCTGTTGGGATCGCTAAACCTTTCCTACAGAAGGCAGTTGAGGGAGAAGAAGAGCTGGAAAAGTATATCGAGATGATCATCGATGAAACGAAGATATGTATGTTCCTCGTAGGTGCCCGGAACTTATCTGAGATAAGTAAGGTTCCAGCTGTTGTAACAGGTCGGACCGCGGAATGGCTCAGGATCAGGGGCTTCAGCCCGGAGACATACGCCACGCGAAGCAGGTAGGACAGCTTTTATCTCCGTTTATGAGTGCTACCAATGGTTGCCATGTCGATCGGCGACACAATAAAAATGAAGATGGTCGATAGCGTAAAACCAGTAGACGCATTTATAAACGAATTATTGAAGCCAAGGCTGCCCGAAGTTTTATACGACGCTTCGAGGCACCTTGTCATAGCTGGAGGCAAGAGACTCCGACCATTCCTAACTATTAAAGCGTGTGAGATTGTCGGGGGAGACCCCCACGATGTAATACCGTTCGCTGCGGCGCTTGAGATTATCCACAACTTCACACTCGTACACGACGATGTTATGGACAACGACTCGATGAGACGGGGGGCACCTACCGTACATACGAAGTGGAATATACCAATAGCTATCGCTGCGGGTGACCTGCTATTCGCTAAGGCCTTCGAGGCGATGACAACTTATGCCCCGGATGGAATGAACGCGAAGCGAGTCAAAGCTTGCGTGGAGATCGCGGCGAGGGCGACTGTAGAAATAAGCGAGGGGCAGGTCCTCGACGTCTCGTTCCCTAGCACCACTAACGTCACCGAAGACGATTACTTTGTTATGATAGGAGGGAAGACCAGCGCTCTATTCAAGGCATGTGCAGAGATAGGCGCCATCGTTGGCGGTGGGAAGACCCGCCAGGTTAAAGCCCTCGGTAAGTTCGCCTGGGACGCCGGCATAGCATTCCAGCTCATGGATGACTACCTCGGTGCTACAGCTGATGAGAAGACCCTTGGCAAGCCTGTGGGCAGCGACATCAGAGAGGGGAAGAAAACACTGATTATTATCCACGCCCTCCGGAAGGCGAAGCTGCGGCAGAGGGATCTTATCCTCGACGTCCTCAACAACCATAACGCTACAAAGCAAGACATCGAAGAGGTCCACAGTCTTCTCCGAAACATCGGCTCGATAGACTACACGCTGAAGAAAGCCAATCGATACATTGCGACCGCTAAAAAGCACTTAAATACGCTACCCGAATCGGAGGCGAAGAGCGATCTATTCGCGCTTATCGATTACTTCACAGAAAGGAAATACTAAGCAATGGGCACTGGCCTTTTTTAAGAAAAGGATAATAGTTTTATGCTTTCCTTACTGGGCATAGTGGTCTCCTTTGGGGCTAAACTTGGAAGTAATTAGGAGGTTCGCGGTGAAGTATGCTGTCTTTAACGCCTCTCAATACGGTGGGAAAGCGAATCCTGGTTCTGTGATGGGGAGAATATTCGCCGAGTATCCTGATGCGAAAGTGAACGCAAAGGACGTCCAGCGCCTCGTCGCGGAGGTCGTCGCCGACGTCAACTCTTGGCCCATCGACAAGATAATGGAGACCGTGAAACAGTGGCCAGAGCTCTTCGAGGCGAAGAAGGTAGAGGAGAAGAAGACCCTCCCACCTCTGAGGAACTTGGAGAAGTGGCCAATAGTCAAGGTGAGATTCGCCCCAAACCCAGATGGTCCACTCCATCTCGGGAGTGCTGAGTCGATCATCTTCAGCGACGAATACGCCAAGATGTACCAGGGGAACTTCATCCTCCGCTTTGAGGACACGAGCGCTGATGTCAAGCCGCCGATCCCAAAGATGTACGACTGGATACAGGAGGACCTTGGATGGCTTGGCGTTAAGGTTGACGAGATGTACATACAGTCTGAGAGGCTCGCCACCTACTATACCTACGCAGAGAAGCTCCTGCGTATGGGTGCGGGTTACATCTGTACTTGCGATCCTGACGAGTACAAAAAGCTCTATATGGCGAAGCAGCAATGCCCCTGCAGAGTCCTCCCCCCGGAGGAGCACCTAAAACGCTGGGGGATGATGCTCGACGGTAGCTATAAACGGGGCGATGCCGTAGTCAGGGTCAAGACTGACATTACCCATCCTAACCCCGCGATACGCGATTGGCCCGCTCTAAGAATATCAACCCGAACCCACCCCTTACAGAAGAGGAGGTACCGCGTCTGGCCTCTATACAATTTCAGCTGCGCTGTCGATGACCACCTCATGGGCATCAGCCACGTTATAAGGGGAAAGGAACACGAGGTCAACAGTACCCGCCAGAAATACCTCTACGACCACTTCGGTTGGCAGTTCCCCAACGTGATTAACGTAGGTCGCCTTGGTCTTGAGGCAGGAATACTAAGCAAGTCAAAGATCAGAGCAGGCGTGGACAGTGGAGAATACTCTGGCTGGGACGACCCCAGACTTGGAACGCTCCGTGCCTTAAAGCGTAGAGGGTTGCAGCCCGAGACGATAAGAGAGATTATGATCCAGGTGGGACCGAAGCCCATCAACGTAACCATCACCTGGGGGAACATAGCTGCGGTAAACAAGAAGCTCATCGATCCAAATGCAAACAGATACTTCTTTGTCGCTGATCCCCTTGAGTTGAAGGTTAAGGGATTGAAAGGGCCGCTGCAGGCGAGACTGCCACTCCATCCAGATTATCCCGAGAAAGGTTACAGGGAGTACACAATCGAGCCTAAGGATGGTGAATGTATCTTCCTCGTCCAATCAAAGGACCTAGCCGATGCGGAGAAGAGACTGATCCGTCTCATGGGGCTCGTCAACATCGAAGTTAAGAAAACCGGAAAGACCGTCGAGGGGAAGTTCGACTCAAAGGAGCACCAAGTCGCTAGAGAGAAAGGTGCCGCCTTTATCCACTGGCTCATAAAGGAAAACTCAGTCGA
>JBGPRA010000125.1:0-6758 GCA_041489375.1 Bathyarchaeia archaeon
AAACTCAAGTGCTACCGCCCCTTCCCAGTCGACGAGATCAGAGGCCTCGCGAAGAAGTACCATGCTATCGGAGTCATCGATCGGAACATCAGCTTGGGGGGCGGCGGTAACGTCCTAAACGAGACCAGGAGCGCAATCTACGACATTGCGGAGAGGCCTAAGGTATTAGGCTTCCATACAGGAATGGCCGGCGAGGAAGTTACACCGCAGATAATCAAGAGGATCGCGGAGAAGACGCTTAAGTCGGTAAGTGAGCCGGTTCCCACTGCTGTTGAGTGGGTCGGGGGCGCCTAGAATGAGTAAACCAACACCGTTCCAGAGAGTCGAGGGCGAGGAGATAATGGCCCTCGGTAACAGCAGCTGCCAGGGATGCGGCCACGCCATCCTAGCTAGAATCACTTTCAAGGTACTGGGTAAAAACACCGTTTACACGAGTGTCCCCGGCTGTATTTGGATAGCGCTCCAGGGGAGCATCCCCCTCTACTGGAAAGGGACGGTATTCGAGGGCGGAGGTGCCCTCATCTCTGGAATAGCGAACGGCCTCGAGGCGGTTGGAAAGGAGATGACGGTCGTCGGCTTCTACGGAGACGGTGGGACCGCTGACATTGGACTCCAGGCCATGAGTGCAGCGGCTGAGCGCAATGAGAACGTCCTATGGATCTGCGCCGATAACGAGGCCTACATGAACACGGGCGGTCAACGTAGCGGCTTGACGCCAATCTACGCATCGACTACAACGACACCCGTCGCCTCAAAAAGCAGGGGTAAGAAATCCAACAAGAAGAACGTCCCCTTCATTATGGCTGCCCACAACATCCCATATGTAGCAACCGCGAGCATCGCATATCCTAACGATCTTATCGGTAAACTACAGTACGCCAAAGGACTCAAGGGATTCAAATATATCCATGTCCAGTCACCTTGCCCAACGGGGTGGGGATTCGATCCCGCCCGTACAATCAAGGTCGCTCGCCTAATGGTCGAATCAGGTATTTGGCCTCTCTACGAGGTCACCGAAGGAAACAACTTCAAACTCACCTACAAGCCTCGTGAGTTGAAGCCCGTGAGGGAGGCTCTGAGCTTACAGGGTCGGTTTAGGCACCTCGATGACTCAGAGTACGAGTACATCCAGGGACATGCTGTTGAGAGGTGGAGGCAGCTCCTCGAAGTCGACGGGAAGAAGCTCCCCCTCTAGACCAGTTTTTAGGGTCTCTTTAACTCTCTCTTGGGATCCTGGAATCCCTCAAACTCCTTAACGAAGTCGCAGAGCCACGCGACCACCTCATCCATAAGCCTGTCTGCAAACTCGGGCGTAACCTTCGAGTAATCTGTAGTACCATGGACATCATCTGGATGGGCCTCTGTCATCGAGCCAGTTTCTGAGACGTCAATTGTGCTCAGGGGTATCCTAACTAATCCCCCCTTGAACCTGGCGATCCCAGCTCTCACGAGCTGGATGTCCTCGTCGGTCTGTTTCGTCGCTGTCAGTCTTGCTTTATTCATCCTTACTGCGTCTGGGCGGGAGACGATTGTGAAGCTCGTCTCGGCATAGCCTGCGTGTTGCTCAGCTGGGTGGCCGAGGATCTTTCGTTCCCCGAGGGCATCCCACCAGGTAGTTATGGCGCAGAGGATTCCGTGTTTGTCCCGCGCCTCCTTCGCAGCCTCAGCGAGGGCGCCGTTGTTTCCGCCGTGTCCATTTAGGAAGACAACTCGTTTAACACCATTTGCCGCGAGACAGCCTAGGATCTCCTCGACCACCTTCTGGTACGTGTGGAAGCTGAGGGTGATTACTCCAGGGAACTCCTTATGGTGGCTAGAGATACCATATGGGAGGATAGGCAGGACCGGGTAGCCGGTCTTCTCCCCCACCCGTCTCGACATCTCCCACGACTGCATCCAGTCGGCGCCGACGCCAAGGTGGTGACCATGCTGCTCGACGGAGCCAACGGGTACGATGACCAATCTCGTCTCCTTCATCTTGACCTCTATCTCAGGCCAAGTCATTGCCGACCACTCCCAGTTAACCAACAAGTATCACACTTGAATCCTCGGCTGAGGACGGATAAAAAATGACGCATAAAGATAGAGCACACATGGTAGCTTCGACATGGGGAGAGGTTCTAGCTCCACCTTTTTTATCCCCCTACTCCAATCTCCTAGCTATGGCTGCCCGGCGAGTCATACTGATCGTGCGCGATGGCTGGGGCTACTCCGAGGAGACGTTTGGTAACGCTGTAAGGCAGGCGAAGGTGCCTAACGACACGTGTTACATGAAGGAGTACCCTTGGACCCTGTTGAAGTGTACTGGTAACGCCGTTGGTCTCCCAGATGGGACTCAGGGTGGCTCTGAGCCTGGCCACCTCACGATGGGTGCTGGCCGAATAGTCTGGCAGCCCTTCGAGGAGATCAACCAAGCAATATACAATGGCAGCTTCTACAGGAACAACGCCCTACTCAGCGCTGTTAAGAACTGCAGGGACAAGGGCTCTGCCCTCCATCTAATGGGGCTCCTCAGCGACCAAGGCATACATGGCTCCACCTTCCACCTCTACTCCCTGCTCGAACTCGCTAAACGCAACGCCATCAAGGACGTCTACATCCACTGCTTCCTCGACGGCCGCGACGTCCCAGAGCACTCTGCGAAGGGATTCATTGAGGAGACCCAGAGGCAGATTGTGGAGAAAGGCGTCGGCAGGATCGCGAGCATAGTGGGTCGCTACTATGCAATGGACAGGGATACTAACTGGGACAGGACACTGAAAGTGTATGACCTTCTAACAATGGGCGAGGGATGGAGGGAGACCGATCTCCTCGAGGCCATCGACCACGCTTACCAGAGGGGTGATCCGACGGACTATTACGTTCAGCCTATAGTGATGGTCGAGGACGGTAAACCCGTCGCGACCATCGACACTGGGGACTCAGTCATCTTATGGAACTTTCGTAGCGACCGCGCACGTCAGATAACATACTCTCTCACGCAGAAAAGCTTCGACAACTTCCCCCGAAAAAAGTTCCCAAGCATCCACTTCGTCTGCATGAGTGGATACGACAAGCACCTCACTCTCTCCGTCGCCTTTCTCCAGAACACCGTCGAGAACAATCTCGCTCAGGTTCTCGCGGGTAGAGATCTCAGGCAGCTTAGGATTGCGGAGACGGAGAAGTATGCCCACGTCACCTTTTTCTTCAATAGCCAGATCGAAGACCCCGTAGATGGCGAGGACCGCATACTAGTCCCCAGCCCCAAGGTACCCAACTACAAGGATAAGCCTGAGATGAGCGCCCCCGAGATAACGGATAGGCTTCTCCCGGAGATAGGGAAAGGTGTCTATGATTTCATCCTCGTTAACTTCGCCAATGGTGACCTCGTAGGCCACTCAGCAAACATTCAGGCAGGGATCATAGCCTGCGAAGTTGTAGATGACTGTGTCGGGCGGGTCGTAGAAGCTGGATTCCGGAAAGGTTACACGGTCATCATTACGGGGGATCACGGCAACATCGAGATGATGGTCTACCCCAATGGCGAGCCAAACCCAAGCCACGGCATAAATCCCGTCCCATTCATCTTGATCAGTCAGGATCCGAAACTTCAAAAGATTAAACTAAGGGAGGGTCTCGGCCTAAGCTGCGTCTCACCAACCATCTTAACCCTAATGAAAATACCTAAGCCACGCGAGATGACCGCTGACAGCCTCATCTAACCAACATTTTTGAGCCAACAACACGCTAGATCACTCCATGATGTTTCACATACGCAGACTCGACAGGGAGATTAAGGATGCGCGCGCGCCGAAAAAACCATGGTCATGAACCTCTTCGCAGCGAAGCTGAGCAGGGATGTAATTGGAATAAAGCAGAGGCTCCAGAAAATATTCGGAGGCGAAGGGTCGGCACTTGACAGCGTGGTATTTAGTAAGATCGTAATCGATGAACTTACTGGAAAGCGCTCGACCGAGATGACCGCTGAGAAACTCCTCGCGATCATTGGATAGCACCGCGTAGATTTAATAAGGGGCTATAGCCAAATCCGACTATTAATCGGGATAGGTACATGTATTGACCGATGAAAGGCTGAATGATACAAATAATATCGCTTTACCCACCTATCTCCCTCTAAGGTGGAAAATTTGACGACAAGAATCGGCTTCAACACAGAAAAGTATCTGAATGCACAGATCGCCAAGATCGAGCAACGGGTGTCACTCTTTGACAAACTCTACCTGGAGTTCGGAGGTAAGCTCCGCTGGGACAATCACGCGAGCCGTGTGCTGCCAGGCTACGCATTGGACACGAAGATCCAGATGCTGAAGCGCATCCGTGGTCAATTAGAGATCGTTCACTGCATATCAGCTAAAGACATAGAGGCTAGAAAGATACGCGGCGACAGTGGGCTCCCCTACGAGGACCAGATCCTCAAGGACATAAACGAGCTCGCTGAGCTTGGGCTACCCGTCTCCGCCGTTGTCATCAACCGCTTCAGCGGTGAGTGGAGCGCCCTCAAATTTAAGCAGCGACTGGAGAACCGCGGCTTACGCGTCTTCATCGGCTACGAGATCCCAAACTATCTTAGTGACCTCGACAAGGTGCTGAGCGACGAGGGGTACGGGAAGCCCGAGTACGTCCCAACGGAGAAGAAGATAGTAATAGTGACCGCCCCGGGTCCGGGGAGCGGTAAGATGAGCTTTGCGATGAGCCAAGTTTACCAGGATAGGAAAAGAGGAATAAATAGTGGCTTCGCAAAGTTCGAGACCTTCCCCATTTGGAATCTCGAGCTTAACCACCCTATTAACACAGCTTACGAGGCTGCCACCGCTGACATCGGTGATTATAACCTCGTCGACCCATTCCACCAAGCGGCCTATGGCGTTACCGCGATTAACTACAACCGCGATGTAGAGAACTTCGCCATTTTGAGGAGGATGATTGAGCGCTTAGTTGGACCTGACGACCCGATGGCGGCGTACAGGTCTCCAACTGACATGGGAGTAAACATGGCGAAGGAGGGGATAGTCAACGATGAAGCTTGTAGGGAGGCGGCTAAACAAGAGATTGTGCGTCGATTCTTCCGTTATACCCGTGATTTTGGTGAGGGAAGTGTTGGCAGGGACACCCTTAGCCGCATGGAGGAGATCATGGCCAAAGCGGGTGTTAAGCCCGATGATAGGTCGGTAGTATTACCTGCGAGGATGGCTGCTGAAGAAGCTGAGCTCCGCAGGGGCGAGGGTAAAGGGTACAGGGGGATATATTGCGGTGCCGCCCTCGAACTCAGAGTAGGAGAAGAGACTATAATCACGAAGGGAAAGAATAGCCCCCTCATGCATGCAGAGTCAGCTGCAATCCTAAACGCAGTCAAGATACTCGCTGAGCTCCCCGATGAGACCTACGTCATATCCCGCAAGGTCATAGACAGCATGATAAGACTTAAGCGCATCTTCGGGAGCAGCGTCGCCTCCCTCGATGTTAAGGAGGTCCTCGACGTCCTCGCTGCAAGTTCAGTAGGGGACGAGAAAGCGAGGAGATGCATCGAGGCCCTCGCTTTGTTAAGGGGATGCGAGATGCATACAACACATATACTAAATAACGGGGATGAGACGCCGCTCAAGCAATTAGGTATCAACGTCACGACGGATGCCAAGATCCCGCTCCCAACGATATAAGAAATCCAGTACACTTTTTACTAATATATCTTGAAACCTTATCTATTAGACTGACATTTTTTATCTTTTAGAAAAAAGTTTACTTTACGAAGGGTTTATAGAGATCCCAAGTAAAGTCTTCGAGCATTATGGGCAGGTCTCTCAGTTGACCAAGTACGTTTTTATTACTGGAGGAGTGCTCAGCGGTATAGGAAAGGGGTTGATCACCTGCAGCATCGGGAAGATGCTCCAGGTGCGCGGATTCAAAGTCACCGCTATTAAATGTGATCCCTATCTGAATGTCGACGCGGGTACCATGAACCCTTACATACATGGCGAGGTATTCGTCCTCGACGACGGATACGAGGCTGACATGGATCTCGGAGCCTATGAGAGGTTCTTGGGCGTGGAACTCTCCGGGTTGAACAACGTTACTAGCGGTCAGCTCTACCAGCTGGTGATCCAACGCGAACGCGAGGGTGGCTATTTGGGCCGTTGTGTCCAGATAATTCCCCACATCACTGACGAGGTAAAACGCCGAATACGCCTCGTCGCAGAGAAGAGCCACGTGGACGTAGTTCTTGTCGAGTGTGGTGGCACGGTTGGGGACATAGAGAGCCTCCCCTTCCTTGAGGCGTTCCGCCAGATGAGACAGGAGGAGAAGCGCGGCGACACACTTCTCATACACGTCACCCTCGTCCCCGTCCTCGATGCTGTTGGTGAACCAAAGACGAAGCCTACGCAACACAGCGTCAAGGAGCTGCGTGCAATCGGGCTACAACCCGACATCATCGCAGCGAGGTGTGAGGAAGGCGAACTCCCAGCCGCTGCCAAGCAGAAGATAGCGCTCTACTGCAGCTTAGAGGAGCGTGCTGTCTTTACGAGTATTGATGTGGAGTCTCTATATGAGTTGCCGCTGGTCCTTGAGGGACAAGGGATGGGCGATGTCGTCTCTGAGTACCTAGGACTTGACAAACCGAATGCCGATTGGAGAGATTGGCGGAAAATGGTCGTAGGGTACAAGAAGCCGGAAGACTCAGTGCGCATCGCAATGTGTGGTAAATATGCGGAACTTCGCGACTGCTATGTTAGTGTAAACGAAGCTCTTCGCCATGCGGCAGC
>JBGPRA010000126.1:0-6737 GCA_041489375.1 Bathyarchaeia archaeon
ATCCATGATGCCTCCTACAAAGTGAACAAGGAACTAGCTTACTCCCTTGTCGGGGTCCCCAAACAAGTTCTCATTGCCCCTTGTAAGGTACTGATGAATGTGTAGACCACTACCCGCCTCCTCAGGGATGGGCTTAGGCATGAAGGTGGCGATCACATCCTCTATCAAAGCGTTGGTTTTAACAACCATTTTCGCTGTTTGAACGTCATCGGCTCGTTTCAAAGCGTCTCCTTCCACGAACTCGAACTCTTGTTGGCCTGGCCCGTGCTCGTGATGTATAGTTTTCACAGTTACTTCCATCGCGCGCGCGAATCTTATTTCTTTGATTTCTTGAGTTCAGCAGACTTTTTATCGAAAATCTCCATCCTCTTCTTAATTTCGCGTGTATAATTAGGGAAATCGAACTCTTCTGCAACGAAGGGGCCCTCCCACCACTCAACGGTGAGGCAATCCCTCTCCGGGAGAAATATGTGAGGAACCCCCGCTTCAACATCGAGTATCTTGCCTACAGAGAGGTGGTGCACAGTCTCCTTTCCATCTTCCCCCCTAAAGACGTATTTTCCCCGACCATCAAGTAGGAGAGTGTGCTGCCTATGAGGATGAATGTGATTCCCCCGAAACATCCCGGCGCGAGTGAAGAGCACCGAGTAGTAATTTCCCTTATAGGTGCAGCTATAACCCTCACCAACAGCAGTTGGCTCACCGCCGCCCCATCTCTGGAAATCTAACAGAAATTCCAATGTCAACTTGGCTCAATTTTTTCTACCCTATTCAAGTATTTACCCTTTTTTCAAGTTCGCGAAAAGGGAGACACAGTCATCGCATGCGTATGAGACTACTTAAAATGCAGAGCACCAGTCCATATTACTTTTATTAAAAATAGATCTATGAGTAGCGCGTGTATGGATGCTATAAAGGCATTGGAAGAGACGGAGAGTGTTAAAACAGAGGTTGAGGAACTTGAACCTCAAATTAGTGAATACGAGCTAGCTAAAACAGCCGATGACCTTCTTCCCCCCTTAGAAGATTTGAACAGAAGAGCCTTTAACCTTCGAGATGAGTTGAAATGGGCTACAAAGTTGAGGGAAGAGGCAGCTTCACGTCTTACTGCTTCGAAGGGCTCCAAGATGAAACTAAAGGAGTTAGAAGCAAAGATCTCTTCTCTCAATCACAATAAATCAAATGAATCACAATTCAAGACTTATGGTCTTATAGGGATCATTTCGGGATTGATCTTAGCCACCGCATCCATTATTCAACCATTATTCGCCATACTTGGCATCATCAACATCATAGCGGGGGTGCTACTCTATCGGATTAGTAATACCGCTCAATTTGATCCAGAGATTAAGACATTAAAAGGCGAGAACGTCAACCTTCTAAGAGATCAGCAGCGGATCAGAGAGCATGCATACTCCTTAGAGAGGGCGCAACAAATAGAGAAAGCCGTAATCGATAAACTTGCCAGAGTAGAGGTAAACGTATATGAAATAATATGCCTTTTACCCACTAAGCCAAGCGACTACGCTGCAGTTTTCGAGAAGGGTGGCTTACTCAGCCTGAGACAAAAAATAACAGATGATCTTCAAACACTAGTAAGGCTCAACACCGAGAGAAAGGGAGCACAGAAAATCTTTAACGAACTAGACCAGTGTTTATATATCTTAAGAATATTTGAGGAAGCGTTCAGAGGTTACTCTGAAGGCTTATGGCCCTTACAGAAAAAGATCCATGAACCAAATGAAGCCGGATTATTTTCCCGAAATGAAGAAGCGAATAGAGACGAAATAGATGAAGCAAGCATACCCGCGACAATCTTATATCCTGCGTGAAAGATGCCATTAAAAACCCTAAACCTCAATCTTCCCGGCACTCACAGAGAACCGATATTACATAACAAGCACTCGCGAGAGATGTCTGGAACCAGATGAATCCAGTCAATAACCTTGCTTCAGAAGCTCCACATCATAGATTTTTAGATTTCTTCTTCACCAGAGATATGGCTAAACTGGGGCACTTGCTAACGCAGAGACCACACCCCATGCAACGCTCAGACTTATCATCCAAGACACCATCCTTGATCTCCCTGGCGCCAAACTGGCAACGTTCCACACAAATCCCGCACAGGTTGCATTTTGATGAATCGGTAACCGAAACCGTGTCAGATACTAAGATGTGGGGGGCTAGTCCAAACCGTTGTGTAGCTGCGAGCATGTTGCAGCAGCAGGAGCAGCAACAGCAAATCGAGTTGACCTCCCGATCAGGGTTAGAATCCTTAAGCAACACGTAAGCCATGTGTACGAGTCCCTCTTCATGCGCCTTTTCAAGGATACCTATAGCCTCCCTCAGACTGATCTCCTTTGATATCCCGTTCTTGATATTGAATTCAGCAAGTCCGTTCAAGGCGAAGCAAGTGTCAAGGGAGTGGTTGCAATGTTTGCGTGCAATCCTACACGTGCAGTCCCTCAAGGCAATTTTACTCGCTTTTGTCAGGTACTGCTTGGCTTCGTCGAGGTTGAGTACTGTCTGGTCTATCTTTATCTCAGCGTTTACTGGGAGGGTTATTCCTATATTCACTATTTTCAGTATATCTTCGAGTTCCTCTTTCTTCCAGTCGTTCTCATAACGATAGCCCTGCTGTTTGTTAGCCATGTGTAAGAGTTAATTTTCGCCGATAAAAAAGTTCGTAGATTCTCAACATCCCATTAATTTTTTCCTAACTTATCATTAACCACTGTGAGTGGGCTATAGCCTTATACTCAACTCCACCGCACGTGCAATAGAGAGGATATAACCTATTTAGGTAATTCCGTAGAACTATTCAACCACAGTGTGGCGATGTGGTAGGCGCATTAACTGGGGTTAAACAATGGATAGCAACTTAAAGTTAGGTAACCTACATTTCCTTCACCTGAACTGGGATGACGTTCAGAGCCTTACTGAGACCTTGGCTCTGAAGATCGTCGCATCGGGTTTCAGACCCGATCTCATAGTCGCCGTGAGCAGGGGCGGATTCGACCCTGCAAGGATACTCTGTGACCAGCTCAGCGTCCGAAAGCTTGCCAGCGTCCAATTGGAAGCATATGACGGTATGGTTAAGCGCTCCGAGCCTATAATCGTCCTTCCAGTCAACGCAGATGTCGCGGGATTGAAGGTCCTCATAGCGGATGACGTCTCTGACTCTGGAGCATCCCTGTTAAAGGCTAAGGAGCACATAGAGGGAAAGGGAGCGTCACTGGTCAGAGTGGCCACACTCCATATAAAACCCTGGAGTAGCTTCGTTCCCGACTACTATGCGGAGAGCGTCGACGCTTGGGTCGTCTACCCCTGGGAACTCAAAGAGTGCCTTATCGAAGTAGCAGATAAGCTACGTGCCAAAGGGCTTCATGGGAAGACCATCGCCGAGAAGCTCGTCGAGGCAGGATTCAAGGAAAGGGATGTGGCGCATTACCTGCCATTAGAATGAAAATACTTCGAAAGCTTTTATAATGACGTCTAGATGCTCTCGGGCTCTACCTCGCCCTCGACCTCTATCGCCATGAGGTCCGACTTGACGACCCTTGTAACGTACCCAGCTACCTTGTTTCTCATCTTCTTGGAGACACCGATGTTGAGCTCTGTTAGGAATTTTTTGTTGTGGTCGAAGTCTGTGTTGAAGCTTCTCTCGTACTTTTTGATTAGCTCCAGCGTTGTCCTCTTGACCATCTCTGTCCTTACTTTTCCCACTTTTCATTTCACCGGGATGGTTTTTGCCGATGCTGTATGAGGCTTAGGCACTCATTTAAACGTTTACCCTAGCTTCACATGAATAGTGCGCGCTCTTCATTTTCAAATTTTCAGCGATTAATCTGAACTGCCAATGACGTGTCGTTTATACGCTTAATAACAATGAGATACAGCTTATAGAATACGCTGTGAATCACCTTTAAAACGATTATAAACCTATTTTTTAGTCTTTTTGAATGAAAAAGGGGCAAGAATTAAATATTTAAGGAAAGCTGAATAGTATTAGGGTTGATTTCAATTGACTGATGAGATTAAAGTTGCTCCGATGCACAAGCTGATTAAACGCGCTGGCGCGGACCGCGTGAGCGAAGAGAGCGCTGTCGCCTTAGGTAAGGCCCTCGAGGAGATAGGGGTGAAGGTGGCTAAGGAGGCCCTCGACTACGCCAAACACGCCGGGCGGAAGACGGTGAAGGCGAAGGACATAGAGATCGCTGCCCAGAAGGTCATGGAGAGATAGCTTTAATATAAGAAAGCCGCGGGCGACTATTTGATTAGCATGCGGCTTATTGACTGCGATATCGTCGTAGTTGGGGGTGGGCCCGCCGGGTCGTCGGCTGCTAGAGCCGCAGCGGCTGCTGGCGCGCATACTGTTCTTCTTGAGGAGCACCCAGTTATTGGTTCCCCTGTGTTCTGCGCCGAGGGGCTGAGCCTCAACGGGATACAAGACGCGGGGCTCGAGCCTGTCGCTCCCCTTGTGGCGCAGAAGATCACATGTGCAAGGGTCTTCGCCCCGAATAGGAGCTATATTGACCTAACCAGCGACAACTGGGTTGGCTATACGCTGAACAGGCAGTTCTTCGACAAAGCCATAGGTGATCTCGCTGTGAAGGCTGGTGCCGAGTTACTGACGGAGACTAAAGCTACTGGCGTCTTCAAGGAGAACGGTAAGGTCGCAGGTGTATTGGCTGAGAAAAATGGTGAGCAGGTTAAAGTCAAGGCTAAGGTCACGATAGGCGCGGACGGCTATTGGTCGATTGTCCGCCGCTCTGCTGGACTAGCGAGGTGGTACCCGGATATAGTCACATGCGCTCAATTCCAGCTTGGTGGTCTTCACCTCGATGACCCTTTTATGAATGAGTTCTATGTTGGGACAAGCTACGCACCTGGGGGATACGCGTGGGTCTTTCCTAAGAACGAAGAGGTCGCAAACGTAGGTCTCGGTGTCCGTAACATCCACACGGAGCCCGCGATTTACTATTTGAGAAAGTTCCTAGAATCGGATCCAAGGTTTAAGGAAGCGAAGGTTCTACGGAGGAACGGTGGAGTTACGCCTGTGTCTGGTATGCTCGACAAGATCGTAGACGATAACCTAATGTTAGTCGGCGATGCGGCTGGTCAGCTCATCCCCATGACAGGGGCGGGCATCCATAGTGGCATCGAGGCAGGTAAGATAGCGGGAAAGGAGGCAGTAGATGCTATCGTTGGGGAGGACACTTCCGCGAAAAGGCTCAACCAGTACCGAGTTAGGTTTGAGAAGTACTGGGGGAAGAGGATCAATGATAGCCGTAAGATAGTCGAGATGCTCGACAAGTTCAGTGACGACGACTTAAACATTCTTTCAACGGTCATTACGAACGACGAGATACTCGCCCTCGCAAACGGTGAGAACACGAAGAAGACGGTCGCCAAAATCGTAGCGAGATCGCCGGGAAAGATCATGAAGCTTATGGCTGCTTACCTCAAGTAGGATGATCTTATTTCCTGACGTTTTTCGCTTATTTTTAGCGCGCCCTTCAGAATATGTGAGAGGCGAAACTGATGTGCATGATGCCACGTTATCGAATACTAGTGTCACATTTAGGATAAATATATCAGTTTTTTAGAGAGTATCTTAAACGAGTCGCGCATAGATAGTCATGATCCAATTTGCTCAAAACTAATAGGGACAAACTCGTCAGGGTATCTGTGATCGGCGAAGTTGTAAGTCCGGTGATCGGTGACTCAATTTATAAGATCACAGCGGACGGTGAACCAGTGATCCTACCAGGTGTTGGGGGGATAACCTACAACATCAGAGTGGGTGACCCAGCTTGTGGCTGGATGGCTGATCACGTCGAGCCGGGGGTAAGCATCGAGAACAGGGTCTCGGACGCTAGGTTTCCTAGGGGACAGAGTAATGCATTGAACGTCCTCTCCTGCATCGGAAACGAGGCAGTCGTCGTGGGGGGTGACGCGAAGGGGGAGAAGGGTATCGTAGTCGGGAAGCACGGAGGCATAGAGCACGTGATGGTCGACTTTTCGCCGGAAACCATGGAGAAATTGGTCATCGAGGACAGAGTCCAGATAAGGGCTTGTGGCGTTGGGCTTCAACTCCTCGACGCTCCCGATGTTAAGGTATACAATACCAGTCCGGAGTTCCTTGATGCTATCGACCCCAAGATTGTGAAGGGAGGGCTCGAGATCCCTGTGACCCATGAGGTCCCCGCCGCTATCATGGGTAGCGGCCTCGGCAGAAGCCAGACGAGCAGCGGTGACTACGACATTACCATGTTTTGCACGGAAACGGTGAACGAATGCGGGCTGGACAACCTGAGGCTTGGCGACCTCGTCGCCATAAGGGATGCGGACAGCAGCTATGGGCGCATCTACAGAAAGGGTTCCATAACAGTAGGGATCGTGACGCACAGCGACTGCGTTGTCGCTGGTCATGGACCCGGGGTCACCACACTCTTCACATCGACTAAGGGCAAGATTAAACCAGTCATCTGTAAAGACGCCAACGTGGCGAAACTGCTCAGGTTGAGGAACGATATTTAACCAAATTAGTATCTTTTTTTTCATAGACATGTTTTTGGATTATTTTCTTGAAAGATTGTGCTTTGATTTGAGTGGGTTAACGTTTTTATTAGGGACAGGATAGTCTATTTGGCGCGCTCCTGTCGTCTAGTCCGGTCAAGGATATGGGCCTCTCGAGTCCGAGATCCCGGGTTCAAATCCCGGCGGGAGCACCA
>JBGPRA010000127.1:0-6714 GCA_041489375.1 Bathyarchaeia archaeon
CCAGAGACCGACGTACGGCTTTCTCTTGGCGAAATCGGCACCCACCTCCCTGTTTAGGGCGATAAGTGTCTCCTCACCATTCATCCCCCAGAGATGCTTCGCGGTCTTGATCTCCCCGTTGTCGTCGGTGACTTTGATGTAGACCGGCTCATCGGCCTTTCCCGAGACTATGACGCCGTCGTAACCGGCGCACTTCAACTCGTGGGCGAACTCAGTCGAGGCCGTCGAGCCCACGGTGCCATTGCTCATGGGGCTCTTACCCGAGACGCATATCCTGCCTCCAGGGTAGATTCCGGTCATCGGCCCCGTTAGCGCGATGAGGAGGTTCTCAGGCCCAAGCGGGTCGATGTTCTTCCACTTCACTCCTAGTCTGTCCCAGAGTATCTTAGCCGCGAGGCCACGGCCCCCGAAGAACATCTCGAGCGCTGCGTCGTTGAGCCTTGTATCCTGTATCTTTCTTCTCGTCAGGTCAACTTCCAGGAACTTACCCGCGTATCCTCCCGGCACTTTCCTCCCTCCTTATTTATAAAAAAATTGGATGTTACACTCTGATTTTTTTCATGGCGGACTCACAGTCGCTGAGCCCAAGCTTCTTCAAGGTCTCCTTTGTGGGGATGCCCCTGTTATCCCAGCCAAGGGTCTCGAAGTACTTCTGGAGCTTCTCGTCGACGATCTTCTTGTCGGTAAACTTACCCTTAAATGGACCTGTCGGCAAGGGGTCATAGAACCTCGGCGGGTTGTCGTCGTCCTTGATGGGCTCCCATGTGACATCCGGGCCTCCTAGTAGTATCAGCGCCTTCTGCAGAGTTACTATCCTTGGGCCGGTGACTCGGCGCCAGCTCTCGAGTGTAATAGGGAAACCAGTCACGGCTTTAGCGAAGTCGAAGACCAGTTCCTGAGGGACGCCAAAGTAACAGAAGTTGCAGAAAACAGCGGAGTCAGTGAAGACGGCGCCACTCATGTCGGTGTAACCATCTGTAGTCGTGGATGTGTGGTCGCCACCCTGGACGCTGGCTGCGTAAGAGATGTCGTGGGTGTAGTCTGCGTCGCTCCGAGTCCCGTGGGCGCCGATCTCGATACCCTTGACGTGGACGGCGTACTTTAAGAGTTCCTCGGGCTTCATCTTCTTCATCTGGGCAATCTTGATGGCTGCCCTGTATGTGCCCTCCGCGAGGGCGTCCCCGATCTTCTCCCGTTTCGCCATGAGCCAGGCTAGTTTGCCCATTGCCTCGGCGTCACCCCATATGGGTTTGAAGCCGAAATCGCTCTCCTTGAGGATCCCCCTCTGGTAAAGCTCCGCGGCGAAGGCCATTGTGTTTGGGCCGTTGATGCCCGAGTGGCCGAGGTTATCGATCAGTGCGCTGATGTGTATGGTGTCTGCGGCGTCGAAGATGCCGAGGTTAGTACCGCAGTATGCCTCCAGCTCATAGTCGGGCATGTCGGTGATGTCCCCCTTCCACTTGCCCGTCTTTATGCAGCTGATCTTCATGCAGTTTGTTGTGCAGCCGAAGTCTGCCCACTTCTTCTTGACCCAGAACCTGTTCTCGAATTTGGGGCCACCCATGCTCTTCTCATCATGCCACTCCTCCTGCCAATTGCGGACAGGTTCACTGCTTGTATCGGCGCCTGTTGCATAACCGGCGTAGCCAGTTCCCCAACGACGCATCCTAAACTGGGTCCACAGGTGCTCATGTGTCTTACGGAGTAAAAGTTTGACCGACTCAGGCGCATTCACTGAGGGGATCTTGCCCCTCCCCTTAGCGGCTATGGCTTTGAGGTTCTTGCTGCCCATTACCGAGCCATAACCACCGTAGCCGCAGGCGTGACAGATCTTACTCATAACGGCGGCGTTCCTTACGAGGTTCTCCCCAGCGGGGCCGATGTAGATCATGCCGGGCTCCTTCCAGAGTCCCACGAGGGGCTTCTTCTTGGTGAGCTCGGCGGTGACCTCCTTGTTAAGTATCTTTATGGTGTCCTCGCCAATAGTCCCCCAGAGGTGTTTCGCGGGCTTTATTTCACCCCCATCATCGGTAACTAGGATGTAAACCGGCTCATTGGCCTTCCCAGTGACTATGACTCCGTCGTATCCCGCCATCTTGATCTCCGATGCAAATTCAGAGGCGGCGGTGGAGCCTACGACACCGTTGCTTATAGGGGACTTTCCAGAGCACATTATCCTCGCGCCAGGGTAAATGGCCGTCATAGGACCAGTCAAGGCGAGGAAGATGTTCTCAGGGCTCAGCGCGTCGATGTCAGCCCACTTCTTCCCCATCCTATCCCAGAGAATCTTAGAAGCTAGTCCACGGCCGCCAAAGAACATTTCCAGCGTTTCATCGTTAAAAGTGACGTCCTTCACCTTTCCCTTCGTAAGGTCGACGTCAAGGAACTTGCCCGCATATCCGCCTGGCACCTAGATTACCTCCTCACCCTTCTCCCCGAAGAACAGAACCGCGAGGTCCTTCGCCACCTCAATTGGCGGCCTAGAGAAGAGCTTACGGTGAACAGTTGGTCCCTCGGGCACGAGGGTTAACGCGTTGTATCCCGCCTCGGTACAGACCTTAACACACTCGGGGTCACCATTGCAAAGGTTGCAGATGGTGGCCTTGTTGTCTTCTGGGTGGAGTATCGGCACGTTTCCGGGGCAAGCCTTAATGCATTTCCCACAGCTAATGCACTTCTCCCTGTCCACGAGGACGGCACCTGTGACCGCGTCAGTACTGAGCGCCTGAGTTGGACAGCTCCCCACACAGGGGTAGTCCATGCACTGGGCACAGAGGTGAGGGACCTCGACGCCGGGGAATGGCATGAAGACTCGGACGCGTGACGCCTCGGGCCACATCCACCCCTCGTGCTTCATACTGCACGCTATCTCGCAACGCTTACACCCGCTACACGCGGCATAGTCGCGGGCGATCCATATGGGTTTACTCATGTTGTCACCAGAACGACATACGTTAGTATGGTATTCGAATAAAAGGCTTCTCGATTTAGCCCCTAAGAGGCGAAATATACAAAAACACATCGATTCGTGAGGAAACCTCAATAAAAGAACCGAAACACCCGCTAAACTCTGCTGAGTCATTTAACATATTGAGAAGCGTTAAACAACTTCTCTGTAATGTTTTCGAGGACAGCTACCTTGGATAGTTCATTCCTCCATTTATTTGGAATTGAATCGACCCCATCATAGGTACCAGCGAGCTGCCCGTAGACTGCGCCGACCGTGTCTGAGTCGTCGCCCAAGTTGACGGCGAGTAAACAACCCTCCTCGAAGGACCTACTCTTACTGAAGGCCCACAGGGCTGCCTCCAGGGTCTTGACCGCAGTTCCTAGCGCCTTGATGACTGGTGGTTCCAAACGCTTAAAGGAGCCCCCCGCTACGGTGTCGACATCGGGTGTTAGGGGGGTCTTGCTCCATATACCTGCCACGAGTACATATCTACTGGCGAACAGCTCTTCCTTCTGAATACCCTTCAACGCACCTATGATCACGGCACCCAGGTACCTACAGGAATCGATTGCGGCTAAGGCACCGTGAGTGGTCTTCGAGCTCAGACCAGAGTACTCGATAGCTTCTTGGGGATTTGTGTGAAAGTAGAGTGGCACTGGGGCTAGCCTCATGAGGGAGCCGTTGCTCCCAGTCTCTGGATTCGTGGGGCCAGAGTATGGGTTACCTGTGTCTATGAATCTCTGAAGACTCGCCTTCGTCGTGTTCCCAATGTCGAAGCAGTTGCCAGTACAGCTCAGATGACCTTCTTTCCACCACCTAACGTACCTTTCAGCTTGGTCACGGGGATCGAATCCGCACCGCTCCACTAGGCTCTCTGCAAGGCAGAGAGCGAGGGAGGTGTCATCGGTCCAGTCGCCCGGATTTAAGTTGAATGGTCCACCACCGCGGAAGCCCGTTATAGATGGGAAGCTACCCCTCGGCTTGAATTCAACCGGCGCTCCGAGGGCATCACCGACTGCGAGCCCCAGGAGACTACCTCTGAATCTGCTGAGTAGATCCACGAGAAAAAGGTGAGACTATGAGATATAAGCGTGGGAGCTAGATCCTGAGCTTCTTCATGTAGGGCTCAAGGTCCGAGAGGTCGAGCCTTTTTAGCGTCTCCTTCGTAGGTATGCCGCGCTCGTCCCAGCCTAGGGTCTCGAAGTAGGCCTGTAGCTTCTGGTCGACGAGCTTCTTGTCCGTTGTTCTTCCCTTGTATGGTCCCTCGGGGAGGGGCTCGTAGAAGCGTGGCGGGTTGTCGTCGTCCTTCAACGGTTCCCACTTCATGTCAGGGCCTCCTAGTAATAGCAGAGCCCTCTGCAGGGTGACTATCCTTGGGCCGGTCTCCTTCCTCCAGCTCTCGACGGTTATTGGGAATCCGGTTACCGCTTTGGCGAAGTCGAACTCCAGCTCCCTATTGGTGCGGCAGAAATCGCAGAATACGCCTGAGTCGGCGAAGATGGCGCCACTCATATCGCTATAGCCGTCACCGATGTCGGAGGTGTGGTCTCCCCCCTGAACACTACCTGCATAGCTGGCATCGTGGACGTAGTCTTGGTCGCTACGTGTCCCGTGGGCGCCTATCTCGATACCCTTGACATGGACGACGTACTTTAGGAGCTCCTCGGGTTTCTTACCCTTCATCTCCGCTATCTTGATGGCAGCACGGTATGAGCCCTCGGCGAGGACATCACCTATGCCCTCGCGCTTCGCAATCATCCAAGCAAGCTTCGTGAAAGCCTCAGTGTCTCCCCACTTGAGCTCAAACCCTATGTCCTTCTTTGTGAGGATCTTCCTCTGGTAGAGTTCAGCGGCGAAGCCCATAGTGTTGGGGCCGTTGATGCCGCTGTGGCCAAGGTTGTCGATGAGAGCGCTCATGTGGATGTTGTCCACAGGCTCGAAGATGCCGAGGTTAGTGCCACAGTATGCCTGGAGCTCGTAGTCGGGTAGGTCTGTGATGTCTCCCTTCCACTTCCCGTTCTTTATGCAACTAACCTTCATGCAGTTTGTTGTGCAGTTGAAGTCCGCCCATTTCTTCTTGACCCAGTACTGCTCGAAGCGTGGACCGGCGTAGCTCTTCTCGTCGTGCCACTCGGTCTGCCAGTTCTTGATCGGTTCCGAGCTGTACTCCGCCCCAACTTGATAGCCGAGGTACCCGGTGCCGTAACGTCGGAACTCAGACTTACTTATGAGTATCTGGTGAGCCTTCCTCCAGAGGAGCTTCGACGCTTCGGGGGCGTCTGGGGAGGGCATCTTCCCACGTCCCTTAGCGACAACGGCCTTGAGCTTCTTTGAGCCCATGAGGGCACCATATCCACCGTAACCCGCAGCGTGGCAGATCTTACTCATTACGGCGGCGTTCCTTACGAGGTTCTCCCCAGCGGGGCCGATGTAGATCATGCCGGGCTCACGCCAGATGCCGACGTTTGGCATCCTTTTCTTCAGCTCTTCACCGATCTCCTTGTTCAGGATCTTTATAGTATCCTCACCGACTGTGCCCCACAGGTGCTCAGCAGGCCTTATCTCGGCGCCCTCGCTAGTGACTAGGAGGTAAACAGGCTTCTCCGCTTTGCCGGTGAAGATCACGCCGTCATAGCCCGAGCAACGGAGCTCATGGGCGAACTCCGTAGACGCTGTGGAGCCAACGGTGCCCATACTGGCTGGGCTTTTGCCAGAGACGCAGATCCTACCCCCGGGATAAATTCCCGTCATGGGTCCTGTGAGCACAACGAGTGGGCTTTCAGGGGCGTAGGGGTCGAGGGTTTCCCACCTCTTACCGACGCGGTCCCAGAGGATCTTCGCTGCTAGGCCGCGGCCGCCGAAGTACTGTTGGAGGGTCTTCTCGTCAAAGCTGATCTCCTTAATCCTCTCTTTAGTCAGGTCGACATCTAGGAACTTGCCAGCGTACCCGTTCGGCATCTTAAATTACCTCCTCACCCTTCTCGCCGAAGAAGTATACGGCGAGTTCCTTCGCTACCTCAATTGGGTGGCGGCTGAAGAGTTTCCTGTGGACGCTCGGCCCTTCGTCCACGAGGATGAGTGCGTTGTAACCTGCCTCCTTGCATACCTTGACGCATTCGGGGTCCCCGTTGCATAGGTTGCATATTGTGGCTTTGTTATCGCTTGGATGCATGATTGGGACGTTGCCGGGGCATGCTCGGATGCATGCTCCGCAGCTTGTACACTTCTCCCTGTCAACGAGGACGGCGCCTGTTACCACGTCAGTGCTGAGCGCCTGCGTTGGGCAGCTCCCAACACAGGGGTAGTCCTTGCACTGGGCACAGAGGTGGGGTACTTCGAGTCCCGGGAACGGCATGAAGATCCTGATCCTTGAAGCCTCAGGCCATATCCAGCCTTCATGCTTCATACTACAAACTATCTCACACCGCTTACACCCACTGCATGCGGCGTAATCGCGGGCAATCCAGATGTTCGCCATGGAACCACTGATCTGAGAACCCTAGACATGTGATAAGAACGCTTCGAAGAGTCCACACGAGCATATCGATTTGTATAGCACGCGATGGGGCGATCTTCCTAATACTCATCTTATCTACCTGACTATAATTGCGCCATGCACGAGCCTACCTATCTTCGCGTACGCTTAGATTTAGTCCATCTTCGCCGGGCTTCGCCGACAGCGAACACCGACCCAGTCACCAAAACCATGTCATCTTTCCCAGCGAAACTAATCGCCATGTCGACTGCGTCGTCTACGCGCTCTA
>JBGPRA010000128.1:0-6701 GCA_041489375.1 Bathyarchaeia archaeon
ACTGATATTAAAATTCATCATAGTACTAAGGCGTATGCGAAAAGAGTGACAAATAATCGCACGCACGGCGCTCCCCTACTATCTATCGTTATTTTGCCCTGCGGCATGCGCATGTTGTCTTTTCCGGTGTTCACTAAGATTGTCTAAATGGTTGCCAGTCTATCCGAATGCTCTCGATACTTCGGGGCCTGGGTCGGTGTCTGACTCGTACTTGTAGTTACCACCCCTCGTCTCGATGATGACCTCATAGTAAGGAGGCGAGTTCCTCTGATTACCCCTCCGCCTATGCTCAACGTACGCCTTCTTAACCGAGGAACGATCAAACGAGAAGTTCTCACGGTTCTCCCTCAACACCGCCTCAGGGTCCATCGACTCGTAGCGCCTCCAGTACCCCATCGTGGCGGACATCTGGTCCCCCCACCTGTCCATGAAGCCCTTGCCCTGGGCCTTGCCCTGCTCGTTGGCCTCCTGGATGGATTTGTTGAGCATGTCCGCGGTGAGGAGGGCGAAGACGCATCTCTTGTCGGTTACGATGAGGTTGTAGGTGTCCCAGCGGCCGAATGATTTTGGCTTCTTAAGGTTCGGCACAATCGAGATGATCCGCTCACCATAAACTGTACTAGGGGCGACTGGGGTTGGTTGTTGGCTTGGCTGGTAGCTTTGCTGTTGGGTAGTCTGCTGCACAGGCTGTTGAGGGGGCATGGGGACTGGGCCAAGTTTCTGACCACAGTTCGGACAGAACTTCTGTGCCACATCAACAGGTATTCCACAATTAGAGCAGTGGGGCATGTTATTCACAACGCGTGATTCAGCAGGTTTAGAATACACGTTAACGTTTACGTTTGCCTTTTCTTTCTTACCTCTGCCAGTAACTGCCCATATAATAGTGCAAACGAGCCAAACAACGAATCCGTAGACTACTCCGTTGAGAATCGAAATTGCCAAGGTTGTTAATGGTATCCCTAATACGGGGTAATTCGAATCAGGTACGTTAAGCACGTCATAGAGTTGCTGACCTGGCGGGAGCGTAGGGTTCTCCAATGTTACATATAGCCCAAGCACGAAAACTATCAGGAATACAATTGCACCCTTCAATTTTGACCACTTGTTGATGTCTTAAAGTGATTATTTATCATTTATTATGAAAACACTTTATCAAAGAACTCACGAAATACGCGCACACTCGAAAAAGGGTCGATCTACCTTCTGGTTCTATCTCCAAACCCAGGGACCCGCGAACCTTCAACAACGGGCTTAAGCCTAAACTGCTTACAATCGCATTTTTTGCACTGAGAACCAGAAACCCCATGATCAGACCTAGAATGCCCACAAACGCAAAGATCTATGCCCCTATCAACCATGCCAATCACTTGTTATAGATAGTAAATCAATATTAAAAATACTCGATAAACCTCATAAAATAAACTATTCGTATGCGCATTCAGAAAAAAATTCATGTAACATTAGTAGACTTTGAGTTACACGCAATTATTTCTATCCCGCAGGAATTCTATCGATATAGACTTTTTCTTATTTGGTGAATACAATGGAATATATTTCAGCAAAGTTGCTGATTTGGTCAGATTAAATTGGAAGTGTATGAGGCCATCAAGATCAGGAAGTCGGTTCGCACCTACGATGCTACGCCAATTCCCGACGATATCTTGATGAGAGTCTTAGAAGCGGGTAGAGCAGCCCCATCAGCGAATAACGGTCAACCTTGGCACTTCATTGTTGTGAAGAGCCGGGAAAAGCGTGAGGTTCTCTCGAAGAGGATGTTTGCTAGGTTTCTACTCGAGTCCCCCATCGTGATCGTTGGTTGCGGTGATAAAGGGGCTAGGTTCAACGTGGTTGACGTCAGCATAGCGATGCAGCAGATGGTCTTAGCGGCAACCGCCGAGGGGCTGGGTACCTGCTGGATAGGGGACTTCGATGAGAAGATTATTCGAGAACTCCTCAGGGTGCCAGAGAAGTTTGGTGTTGTCTGCCTGTTATCATTGGGCTACCCCAGGGAGAATTTGGGTCTCGCAGCGAAGTTGTTGGGGACACGCAGTAGAAAGAGGATCGAGAGCATTGTAAGCTACGAGGAGTTTGGAAATAGTCTCGCCAAGTAGGGAGTATGCGACGACACAGTGGGATCAGGGTGACTGATCTCATCTTTGGTAATCGTTAACACAAACATTTAGTGAAAATAATTTTAAACAAGATAGCGCACTAAATTTAGGTAAAAATCTTAAGTACATCTGAAATCGATCGGTGTTTTAGCTTAGTGATTACCCATGCATATTAATTCAAAGCTCCTACTCAGCGTTCTTTGTTTATCCACAATAATTTACATATCCAACATCCCCATAGTCAAGGGGGCAGATGTTAGTCCGTATTGGTGGCCATCCTTTGGCCACGATAACATAAATTCCCGAGCTTCCCCCTCTGTTGGCCCACGTTCAGCAAACGTTCTTTGGACCTTCACAGCTGGAGGAGCTGTGCGTACCTCAGCAGCAGTCGTCGATGGTGTGGCCTACTTCGGCACGTTTGGCGGATACTTTTACGCGGTAGATGCAAACACTGGAACACAGATCTGGAGTTTTAAAACCGACACCGACATCTGGGCTTCACCCGCCGTCGCTAACGGCATAGTTTATGTCGGCGCTAATAGTGGCACCCTGTTCGCCTTAGGGACCTCTGATGGGCAGAAACTGTGGGAGTTCGCTACTGGCAGCGCGCTGTTCAACGGGCCAACAGTCGTAGACAACGTCGTCTACGAGGCTTCGAATGATGGGTTCCTGTATGCTTTAGATGCATCAACAGGAGTTAAGATTTGGAGCTTTAACACTGGGGGAATGTGCCGTGCACGCCCAGCGGTATTCAATGGAGTGGTCTACTTAGGTTCGCTTGGGAGTGGTAAGGTATACGCTATTGATGCGTCGAAGGGTGTGGAGATTTGGAGCTTCACGACAAGAGCAGGTGACACCTACATGGATTCCTCACCCGCCGTAGTGAACAACGTCGTCTACATTGGCTCAATCGATTCAAATGTCTACGCCTTAGACGCTAAAACAGGGGCCAAGATCTGGAGCTACACGGCTGGTTCACAGGTGTCATCATCTCCTGCAGTTGTCAATGGTGTAGTCTATGTTGGCTCAGAGGATAAGAACCTCTACGCTTTAGACGCCTCCAACGGCGCAAAGATTTGGAGCTATGCGGCTGGCGGCGCAGTCTACTCATCACCATCATACGCTGATGGTGTCCTCTACGTGGGCTCCTGGGATGGACTAGTTCACGCTGTAGACGCCTCTAAGGGAACTGCTATCTGGACCTATTCAGCGGGCAGCGTCTTCGCCTCACCTGCAATAGCCAACAATGTGGTTTATGTAGGCTCGTACAATAATCAAGTCTACGCATTCGGCACTCCGGGTACCATCCCCCAAGTGAATACAACTATACCTCAGGTGTTTGTCGGTGGCGTGGTCAGCGGCGCAACAGTTGCCTCTAATAAGGTAACTGTAGGCATTAAGACGCCTAATGCAGACACGGCCTACTATGAGGTGCGTGTTGACGATGGAAACTGGATTAAAACTGGCCTCGATAATAGCTACACATTCAGTGGCTTATCATTGGGGGAGCACGTGTTAGAGGGTAGGGCAGTCGATAACTCCGGAGTGATCGTTGGATCAAGCAACATGACGGTCACAGTCAGCGTCTGGGTACCCCCAGCGGTAAACGCTGTAGCCTCAAGCGTCGCCACAGTCGGGATCTTTGGCGCTGTCTCACTCGTGGCTTACTCCGTGAGTAACCCAGCAACCTTCGCCAGCAACTGGCTGGTGGAAAAGCTCAGCAGCCTCCTCCCTGAGGGCGTGAAGGGATGGCTTGAGAGCTTCGTCGCCTCGAAGCGTTCACTAGTCATCGATCACAAGGAGGGCTCAGTCTTCGCATTGACAAGGCTAGAGTTAATCGCCTACGCCGTCGCCCTGATTGTGCTAACATTCGCCTTCTCGTACTCTGGGGCAGGGACGTTAGAACAGTTCCTAGTTCTCATACCTACGGTACTCGCAACAAGCGTCATTGTGGGACTAATTAAGAACCTAGTAACGGAGTTCATCGCGCGGCTGCTCGGCGTCTACGCTGAGCACCGCCTCTGGTACTTCGGCTTAGTAACCTTCCTGTTTTCAACCCTTGCCTTCAGGACACCATTCTCCTCACCAAGTAGAATAGTGAACCATGTATCCAGCTTCACAAAAAAGTCACTCGGGATATCAGCTATGGCCTCAGTCGCCATCTCATTGATATTCGCAACGATCTTCTACGGCCTTCAAGTCTACGGATTCACTTACATAGGGAGCATAGGGTTGGCTATGTGCCTGCTTATGGCCCTTTTCGACTCCATCCCGATACCTCCGATGAATGGGAGGGACATTTGGGACTGGAACAAAATTTTCTGGGCAATCGCATTCCTTGTATCAGCTGTGCTCTATTTCTTATGGTTGCTAGTCATGTGATTCTCGCGCGCGTGCCTCGGGTTTCATTAACGCTACCTTGGGTTCGGTCCCTTAACGACTGGGTTTCTAGGCCTGCTGCTCCACATCGTCCAGCTACCTTCATCGACCACGACCCTTGGATACCCGAGGAGGTTCCTCAATATGAGGAACTCAGTCGACGCCATCCTACCGGTCCCACACGTACAGATTATCAACTTGTCTCGGGTAGCACCGGCCAACTCAACCAACCGCCTAATCTCCTCAACCGGCTTGAGTAGGGTCTTATTTTTATCATCCATAAGGCTCCCCCAAGGTAGGTTAACGGCGCCGGGAATGTGCCCCAACCTCACCCACGGCCCAGCTTCGCCCCTGTACATATTTGATGGGCGTGAGTCCAGGAGTATGACGCCCTCCCGATCCTTCGTCTTCTTAACCCCCTTCATGTCGATGTAGAGGTCCTCTCGGAGATTTGGCTTGAATCTTGCTGGCCTTACCCTCGGGAAGAATTGGCTCGTCTTCCTCCCTTCAGATATCCACTTATCCATGCCGCCGTCGAGGAGATAGACCTCTTTATGCCCCATCCTTAGAAGGACGTAGGCCATCACGCACTGCTCGAGGCCGTCACCCCAACCCCTCCACCCACCCTTGGCGGTATACACGACAACGGGTTTATCGTTGCTTATCCCGACCCTTCCGAACAGGCCAGCGATAAATCTTGGGCGAAGAAGAACCGCCGGCATCCCCCTCAGCGGGGCGCGGAGGGTCTTCTCCTCGAGTGCTACAGCCCCTGGTATGTGGGCCATGAAGTAGTCCATACAGTCTGGCTGCACATCTAGAATCGTCATATCGTCCTCGAGGTGCTTCTCGAGCCACCCTGAGGATACCCATTTCAACTCACCAAACCCGTGAGGTTCATCACTCATAGAAATCGATTATTATCTGTGAACCTGGGATTATAATACTTTTTCAGAGTACGCGCGCCGAATTAGGCAGGGACCGAAGAGACCCTTAACCTTAAAACATTAAAAAAATACCGCGAATGTGAAATCGGTTAAGAAGCGTTCTTTTTCAATCCAACTGTGATAAGATCGGTTGCTACCTGATTCACGGTATCACCCTTCTTACTCGCAAGTTCCACAAGCTCATCGTAGAGTTTCGGGGACACGCTTATCTGTTTCATATGTATCCGTGTCCTCATACAATCAACCTATTCAACTAGACCTCTCAGGAGTAAAGATATAACGGTCTACGAATATGCATTCATAATTCATATTTCAAAAAGTGAATGTATTAAATATTCTATATTTTTTAAAAACTAAACATCATTTTTCTTATGCTGGAAATGGACTTTCAAAGTCAGAGTTAATGCTTCGAGTTTATAAAAAAAGGGAATTTTAAATGAAAACTCTACATTGGCCCTGGGAAGAACTCGATGGCGCCGTATGGCATCCGTTTGTAGTCTCTTTTTACTTTCATGTTCTTCATCATATCATCCATTGTTCCAGCGCCTTCGATTTTGAAGAAGTATCCCCAGTTCCACTTCCGGGTCCATGTAGTGTAGCGACCTAGATACTCTGCTCCCTTCGTCTTATCAACTGCTAATTTGTATGCCTTGTCAACTTCCTTGAGTTCATCCTCTGTTCCTGTGAAGTCTACCCAGATGACAGCCATCATTTTCCATCATTTCCTCCATATAGATTAGGCGTCACTAAAACTATCAAGTGACACCTAGTTTGAAGGTTATTGAACTGGATATATATTTTATCATGAATTATTCATAATAATTGAGATTATGTATTTCCATATGCTTACCCCTTTACATGTCGTATACATAGAAGCATACGCGATCATTGAGATCGCGCGCGCCATATTTATCAGAAAAAACTTTACCGTAATAATCATACCCAAGCGTTTATTGATAGTTTGACCGAGAATAGATGAGATTATGGTGACTTATATCAGCAGCGAAGTTTTTTACGTCATTCCTCGTCGCTGGTCTCATTTTAGCCTATTTTCTACGAGACTATGCTCCATTACGAACTCTCATTCGTAGACATAGCTTCGCTTTCGATATCTTGGTGATTTTCGGCTCAATTCTTTGCATCTATCTCTTTTTCAGGCTGTCAGCCCCTTGGCAGATTGTTGGATGATAAGGATTCACGGTAGCACGTCGACAACTTTTGAGGCTGATCCACACCATATGCTAAATCTACCCACCTTCCCCAA
>JBGPRA010000129.1:0-6693 GCA_041489375.1 Bathyarchaeia archaeon
CGCGAGCATCGGCTGGTACCTCATCTCTTCTTCATCTGCTGGAGGGTCTGCTCTAGAGCCACCATGAGCTCCTTGACCTCCTCCTTCTTCTCTGGTTTCTCCACCTTGATCGTCTCGCCCTTCAGCTTCTTTTTAATGAGCTTCTCAACGTTCTCGCGGTATGTATCCTTGTACTCATTGATGTCGAATTCGCCTGTTAGGTTGTCGAGTATTTTGTCTGCGAGCTCAAACTCCTTGTTGCTTGGCTGCTTAAGTTCCTTGATATCCTTTACAGTACCGGGGTCGATGACCTCGTTGGGATATCTGAGGGTGGTTAATATGAGGGCCCCTCTGTAGGAATGGATTAAAACCGGGTATTCCTTAGTCCGCATAGTGTATCTCCCGACTCCCGCCATTCCCCTTTTCTCTAGCACAGCATTTAGGAGCCCGTAGGCGTCCCCGTTCTTGTCAGGGCCGAGTACGTAGCTATTCTGGAAGTAAAGAGGGTCGACGCTGAGGTAGTGAACAAACTTGTCTATCTTGATGCGGCGGTCACTCTCGGGGCGTATGGCGTCGAGTTCCTCCTTAGTGAAGGTGACGTACTCTCCCCTCTGAACCTCATAGCCTCTTGCCACATCCCCCCACTCAACCACCTCGTTGTCATAGGTGCAGATCCTTTGGTATTTGAGGGGGCACCCATCCCTTTTTCTCAGGAAGTGGAAGCTGTAGCTCTGATCTCTTATCATGGTGTAAAGCTTTACAGGTACGTTGACGAGCCCGATGCTTATTATGCCGCTCCAGAAGCTCCGTCCTGGCGGAGCCTGCTCCTCATCACTCAAGCAGAAACACCTAATTGAAACTCGGAACCCGAAGTCTTAACCCTTTCACAAGCGCGCGAATTATCTTTCTAGAGTAAAATACTAAATAGGATCGATAAGACGACCATTACGCTCATATGGTGATTTAAAAAAAATTGCGCGTTTTTCTTAATCAGAATTTAGTTTCCAGAAACCGCTCCACGGGTCTGCTCTCTTAGGAACGCTATCGATCTTGAGTCTGCTTAGGTCTATCTCATCCAGTTCATCCCATCTAAGAGGAGTGGATACCGTCGCCATAGGCGTGGCTCTGAGGCTGTAGGGACACACCATGGTGCGTCCATGACTGTTCTGCGGGTAGTCAATATAGATGGTTCCCGGCTTCTTCTGAACTTTCTCCGAGGAAACTAAGCCCGTCTCCTTTGCGAGTTCGACACCGATCTTATGCGCGTAGGCGCGGGTCTCATCGAACGTGTCCTTTTTAGGAAGCGGGGCTACAACGTGCAGACCCCTCTTGCCCGAAGTCTTCACCCAGGATGTTAACCCTCGCTCCTTTAACTTATCACGAATTAAACGAGCAATCCTCGCCGCTTCAGGCATCCCCGTTGGGGGCTGTGGATCCAGATCAAAGAGAATGATATCTGGGTTGTCTGGTTTATCTATCCTCGCCAAGGGAATGTGAAGCTCCAAGGCTGCGAGGTTGGCTAGCCACATGAGGGTGTCGAGATCGTCGCAGACTACATAGTCGAGTTCCCGCCCCGCTGCCTCGGAGTAGGTGTGGAATAAGCGAACCCAATCTGGTGTTCCCTGAGGGGCATCCTTCCCATAGAATCCCTGTGCTTCGACCCCGTCAGGATATCGAGTGATGACGAGCATCCTCCCCTCGAGGAAAGGTAGCATCCTCGGCGCCATTTTGATATAGTACTTTACGACGTCGAGCTTTCTAACACTTGAGAGGGGGTATAGGACCTTGTCGAGGTTCGTGAATCGAACCTTAGTTAACCTCTCCATCAAGAGATAATTAGTACACGGATTGAAAAACTGGGTGCTTCGACGCACATGCGAAGAGTTTAGGGAGTGGCAGATCGAAGATCACTAGGGTAAACCTCTAAATGAGATCAGAAAGATCAGGAACGACGTTCTCGTGCGCGCACGTGACATAGTGTCTCAATTAACTCAATACCAGCTTGTATCACCCCACCTGGGGCAAATTTATATCCTGCATAAACCTTCCATCAAACGTTATGATCAAGAAAGCAATTATCATGGGCGCCGCTGGCCGCGACTTCCACAACTTCAACACCTTCTTCCGGGAGAATCCAGCGTACAAAGTTGTAGCCTTCACGGCGGCGCAGATATCTGACCTTGACACCACAGCGGGTATAGAGAAACGCGTCTACCCTCCTGAGCTTGCTGGGAAGAGGTACCCTAAAGGTGTCCCAATCTACCCAGAGTCACAGCTCGAGCAGCTCATCAAGGACCTAAAAGCAGATGAGGTCTTCTTCAGCTACAGTGACGTAAGCCACCAGTACCTGATGAACGAGGCGAGCCGTGCAATGGCAGCGGGGGCGAGCTTCACCCTACTCGGCCCAAAGGAGACGATGATCAGTTCGAAGAAGCCGGTGATCAGCGTCTGCGCGAGTCGAACAGGGAGCGGGAAGAGCCCCACAAGCAGATGGCTCGTCGACCTCCTCAAGAGGAGAGGCCTCAGAGTCGTCGTCATCCGTCACCCGATGCCTTATGGAGACCTCGTCAAGCAGCGAGTCCAACGATTCGCCACCATGCAAGACCTCGATAAACAGGACTGTACAATCGAAGAACGTGAGGACTACGAGCCCCACATAGAGAGAGGCGCAGTGGTCTACGCCGGCGTTGACTATCTTGATATAATAAGGCAAGCTGAGGAGGAGTCGGACATCGTTGTCTGGGATGGAGGCAACAACGACTACCCATTCTATTGGCCAAAGATACACATCTGCGTCGTAGACCCCCACAGGGCAGGAAACGAGCTAACCTACTACCCTGGAGAGGTCAACGTCCGCATGGCGGACATCATCGTGATCAGCAAGGTGAACACCGCTCCTCCGGGGAGCGTCAAACTGGTTAGGAAGAACGTCCAGTCAGTCAATTCTAGGGCGCAGATTGTTGAGACTGATATGGTGATCACTGCCGACGACGAGGCGAAGCTGCTCGGGAAGAGTGTCCTCGTTGTGGAGGATGGGCCCACTGTAACTCACGGCGGCATGGGTTACGGCGCAGCTACAATCAAGGCTAAGGAGCTCGAGGCGACGATCGTTGACCCCCGGCCCTATGCCACGGGTACAATAAAGCACGTATACGATCAGTACCCCCACCTACAAAAGGTCCTACCTGCAGTTGGCTATAGCCCACACCAGATGAAGGAACTCGAAGAAGCAATCAACGCCACCCCCTGCGACCTTGTACTACTAGGCACCCCCACAGACCTTCGCAGGTACCTTAAGCTAAACAAGCCGGTCATGAGGGTCAAGTATGAGCTTAAGGAAAGGCAGAGGTGGGAGCTGGAGAGAGCTGTAATAGCCAGAATGGGAACCTAAATTTCTTCGCTCTATACTAGTACGTTATCAGGGTCTCCACTTACCCTTGGCCACCTCAGGAATGTAGCCCTTTACGGACTCAGGGCTAAAGCGGAGAGTCCTACCCTCTTCCGCTGACTTGTAGGCATGCATCATAAGCTGGGTGACTAGAAGGCCATCACTCCAGTCCTCTGTGGGCATGGCCCCACTACGGAAGCTGTCAACCATGTGCCTACACTCGGCTACGTAACCGTAGGCGGCGGCCTCGTCGCTGACAATCGGCATTAGGCCCTGTTCAGCTGCCTGCTTCTCCACGAAATCCTCCGACTGTTCCGACTTGACGTTTCTGCTGAGGAAGACGTTTAGCTCTTGCTGGAGACTGTTCATGGAGACGGAGTACTCTGGACCGAGGACCTCCATGCTTAGACGGAGCCCGGGACCAGTGTAACACCAGCTTACACGCGCTTCAGATAGGACAAGTTCACCCTCATCGTCATAAGTGATGTTAATGGCAGCGTAGTCCTCAGCAGGAGTCTTGGCGTAGTCGACGCCGTGCTGCTTCAGAAGCTGAGTTAGGGCTGGTTCCCTAGTCCATTTAAGGCTCTCTGTGCTGCACTGGATAGTTACAGGTTTTAGGTTAACCTTTGGTTTGTCTGGGTCGCTGAGGAGGAATCTTGATGCCTCAATGCTATGACAGCCCATGTCTAATAGAACACCTCCCCCACTTCGGCGTGGGTCCCAAAACCATGCCATGTGAGGTCCCCCGTGCTCCTCGGCGGCCCGTGCTAGGTAGGGTCTGCCTGCGACTCGTGCACCGTATCGCCAGACTGCGTCGCGCCCCCTGACGACGCTGGGAGAGTAGACCTGGTTCTCGAGATAGCCATGGAGAATACCGGTTTTCTCGATGAGTTTTAGCATCTCCTCTGCCTCGTCAGCTGTTCTCCCTAGGGGTTTCTCGCAGGTGACGCCGACAAGGTTGCCTCTACCTTGTGTCGCCTCTTCGGCGACGGTCTTAGCGGTGTCGAGGCGAGCGTAGTTGGGGTTCATGATCCATGCCACGTTGACGGATTTGTCCTCGAGGGTTGAGTGGAGGTCAGTGTAGATCTTGGGCTTTGGTAGGCCGAGGGACTCAATGTATGCAGCGAGCTTTTTCGCCCCATTCACATGAGGGTTGTAGACCGCAGTGATGTCTCCGCCTCTTACGCTGGTCCAGCTCTGGGCTATGAAGCGGGCGATGAAGCCCGAGCCTATGAAGGCGACGCCTAGCCTATCCATAGTGGTTCTCTCCACGTCCGGGCGGATAAAATCTACGCGCGCATCGACGACTACACTATCTTAAGTAACGGGAAAAATTGTTGGTTAGTTTAGTTTCAAGTCTGATAGTATCTGGTCCAGTCTGGTTCTCGCCTCCGGGCTGAGGGGGACCTTTGGGCTGCGACTTGTGGCAACTTTGATAATGCCTCGGTGTCTTAGAGTCTCCTTCTCAATCTCAGCCGTTGCTCCAGGGCTAGAGTGAAAAAGGTCTACCCAGGGTTTGTATCTGGCGTAATATTGCTCTGCCCTCTTCTTATCGCCCTTCTTGGCGAGTGTCCAGATGTGCTTGATTAGATCGGTAAGGCAAGCACTTGGGATTGTACCGTTTGCGCCCAACTCAGCCTCTTGTAGAATGAGTTTCGCAGCCATACCTCCGAAGACTGTGACGCGGCCTGGCATGAGGCGGTTTATATCGTGGAGCTTGTCGAGGGTGCCAGGACCCTCGAGCTTTATGCTGGCGAGGTTGCTGTGTTCGTCTGCGAGGTCGAGGTATGTTGTGGAGCAGATGTGTATGCCTGTGGCGTCCTCGGCGTCTTGGAGCATGACAGGGAGGCTGGTGGCTGAGCATATAGCGGAGATGTGGTTCTTGACTATGGCCTTGCTGGGTGTGTGGCTGAAGTATGGGACCATGGCGATGATGCCGTCTGCGCCTCGGTCCTCCGCGTGCTTGGCTAAGCGGATCGCGAGCTCGGTGCCGCTGTGGCTAACGCCGAAGAGTACTGGCACCCGGCCATCCGCTGACTCCACAGTCGCGTCGAGTAAGTCCATCCTCTCTTCATCACTGAACTTGAAGAACTCCCCAGCGATGATCCCTGGGCAGACACCGTCTGCGCCCCACTTGATGTTAGCCTCAACCTCGGCGCGCATCCCAGCCACGTCGAGGTCTCCCTTAGCATCCGTAACCGTGCAGAGGGCGGGGAATACCCCAGCCCAGTTAGGCTTGACCATGAATAATTGGGGGCAATCTGTCTCCTTAACGATTGCCACGGTAAGTGTTTTCTAAGCATTCAGCGAAACCTCTCTCAGTGGTTTCATGGCGAGGTTACCCTATTCTAAGAAGAAGCTGAGGGCGATGGGTCCCCAGCGAAGCTACGGGCCCGAGGCGACGCAGGCCGCGTTCCTCCTCGGTGGCATAGGTACGGGTAATGTGAGCGTCGGGGCTCGAGGTGAGCTTCGTGACTGGGAGATATTCAACAGGTCAGCGAAGGGGCAGAGGATGCCTTACGGTTTTTTCAGCATCGCTGTGAAAAGAGATGACAAGATCGACACCCGTATCCTCGAGGCTCGCCTGCAGCCCCCTTATGCGGAGAGTCATGGGTTTCACCCGAGTACGACCGCGGGGCTACCCCGCTTTGCACACAGCGAGATGCGCGGAGAGTACCCCTTCTGCTGGGTTGACCTCTGGGACGATGAGCTACCTATCAAGGTCACAGTCGAGGCTTACACACCCCTCATCCCCCACGAGCCCGACGACTCCGGCCTACCCGCCGCCACCTTCACCTACAAAGTCAAAAACACAGGCACCGAATCCATAGAGGTCACCATAGTCGGCAGCCTCACAAACGTCGTTGGCTACACCGGCGTCGACCAGTTCGGAGCCCTAAAGACCCAAGGCTTCGGAGACAACGTAAACGAGCTACGCAAGGAGCAGGACTTAACAGGCATTTACCTCTGGTCTAAGAAATATGGGCATGACGACATCCTACGTGGCAGCCTAGCCCTAGCAACCACCAACAAGAACACGACCCACAAGCCTCACTGGCTGCGAAGCGGCTGGTGGGACCCCCTACGAGAATTCTGGGATGACTTACAGGACGCAAGACTAACACCCCACAACTATCCAGATCCCAGCGAGGATGGTAAAACTGATGTAGCTAGCATCGGCGCCATAGAGAATATAAAACCTGGCGAGGAGAAACAGTTACGATTCATACTCGCGTGGCACTTCCCTAACAGGGTTAGGCACTGGGACCAGCGTCTCTGCGCCTGCGGCGGAGACTGCGAGCAGGGGGTCACCCGTAACCGCTACG
>JBGPRA010000130.1:0-6680 GCA_041489375.1 Bathyarchaeia archaeon
AGCCAAATAAGGCAATAATGGACCCTCTAGACATAATGGTCCTGAACCATCTAAGAGACGGCAAACCCAAAGAATTCAAACAGATCCTCACCGCAGTTAAACTCTCCCACAACACTCTAAGGCATCACCTCGACTCACTCGAGGACCAGAGCATTATAACGAAGAGCAAGCAGCCAGTGAAGGGGCGAGGGAGGCCAAGGTTCACCTATTCAGTGCCTGTAAGCGAGGGTAGGGTGTCCGGTATGCTTCCGAATCCGTCGACGGGTGTGGTTTCGCTGAGTTTCAGTAAGTTGAGTCAGATCTGTAGGTTTGAGAAGGGTGGTTTCTGTAAGAGGGTGAGGGGGCCGTGTAGTGCCAGGGTTTGCCCCCAAATCCGGTAATGGGAATTAAAACCATTTAAAACCAGTTCTAATTAATAACGGGACAAGCCAGCGCGCCCCGCAAGTCGTGTTGGAAACGCATATTAAATAGTATATACGTAAATGTTTGACGGTGATGTATATGATGTCTGTAAGGGTCGATGATGACCTTAAGGAACGAATGCGAAGACACCCCCACGTCAATTGGTCCGAGTACATCAGGGAGTCCCTGGAACGCAAAATTAGGGAAGAGGAGATGAAGGAGGCGACAAAGGAGATGGACGAGCTCGCTGAGAAGACCACAGGGACCTGGAACGGCGCGGAGGAGATTAGAAAATGGAGAGGCAGTCCACATGGCCCCGACTGACGTCATCATCGACGCCTCCATAGTCATCAAGTGGTTCAACGATGAGCCTGGGAGGGAGAAGTCCCTCGAAGTGAGGACCGCCCATGTAAGTGGGACAATCAGGCTAATCGCCCCGGCGCTCCTCCCATACGAGGTATGCAATGCCCTGAGATATAGCCCAGGCTACGACGAGCAGAGCCTAATCAGGGCTCTATATGCACTGCATAAAATCGGGATAACGTACATGAACCCGGACTCGGAACAGATGACTCAGACGGCAAAGATCGCCTTCAGATACGGCTTAACGGCATACGACTCCTCCTACATCGCATGTGCGGAGGTCGCTGACGCAAACCTAGTGACGGCAGACGGGAAACTCTATGATAGGGCTAGGGAGAGCAAGAGGATCACGCTATTAGGATCAACTCCCGAGAAACCCAACGCACGCGCTTCGCGATAGATCCATAACCACAAAGAAACTTTGGCATAAGTCTCATCTAACGTACAACTATTTGCTCGAAGGATCGGCCAGCGCGATGAATAATGTGAATGCGTGCGTGACAATCTTTATCTGAATTAGGATCTTTGAATAATTGACCATACATGAAATGTCTAGCAATCCAAACGAGCCCAAACACAGATGGGCTTACAGCAATTCTCGCTCAAAAAGTATTAAATGGCTTCAAGTCCGGAGGAGGAGATGTTGAGCTAATTCATTTAAACCACATGGATATCAAGCCATGCAAAGCATGTGAGAGAGGCTGGGGTACCTGCCGAGGTGGAAACTGTATCTTGGTGGACGATTTTCAAAATATAAGGGAAAAAATAGGTGAAGCTGATGCCCTTGTCTTTGTGACACCTGTTTATTTTGGGGACTTGAGTGAGTCGGCCAGGAGGTTCTTAGATCGTTTACGCAGAACAGAAGCCTTCAGCGGATTCAATACGTGCCATGGCACGCGGGTCATCGGAATCGCTGCGGCGGGTGGCAGTGGAAATGGGGCAGCTGGCGCTCTTTACTACCTTGAGAATTATCTTAAACGTATTGGCTTCGAGATAGTAGATTTGGTAACGGTGACGAAGTTCTCCAAGGATCACAAGTTTCAGATGCTTGAACAGGCGGGTAAACGATTGGCGAGTGGTGCTCCGGGAGTAGCTGTGGGCTAGCGCGCGCGGGTGTTGGCTGCCTCTCCAACTAGCATCACGATCCGTTCCCCAAGGAAGCCCACGGCTAAAGCCGTAGCCCATCACTTTAGAGGTGGGTAGTTGACACCCTCTCAACCTTCCCTCGAAGAGGCGAACAAAGCCTAAGAAGACTCATAACCAGAGATGTGCCTGAGCACGCCGCCGCCCACCTTCTTGATGAGCTTCACGTCTGCCGTGTAAACCGGCACATCCTCAATTTCCCCCAAGGAAAGATACGCGGAGTCGTAGACCGATATCCCGTACCTCAACGCGTTCTCGACACACCTCTCGGAGAGGTCACCCCTCAGCGGACGCAGATCTAAACCCAACTTGTCGAGGGCGAGAGCCGCGATCCTCAGATCCTCTAGCCCCGAATCAGGGGCGTACCTCAGGGCGTTCAGCACTTCGAAGGGTAGAAGCTCGACCGAAGCAATGTCGACGCGCCCCCCGCCATAATCCCCGGCCATCTGCCTGGCGACGCTGCTATCCTGCTCCTCCACAAACCACTTGAAGGCCACGGAGGCATCCACAGCTACCTTCTCAGGTCTCGCCACTTCCTGATCTCCTCGGTGCCGTTAAACCCCGAGTGGGGGCGCCTGATCGAGTCCATCAGCCGGAGTGCCTCACCCACCTCCGCCATGTCCCTCTCGCGCCTACGATCCTCTTCACGGATCTTCTCTTGGATCGCCGCCCTCACTACCTCACTCCAGTTCACGTGTCGGAGCCGCCGCATTCTTCGGCGAGTCTCATCGTCGACACGGGCCGAGACCACCTCAACCATACTAACAAATAATACGCATCTTGTAATATAAATACTAAAGGCTCCTAAACACGCGTGACGTGTGGTTAGAAACCTTTTATATTTACTTAATGGGTATACCTAATAGGTAAACCTTGGCGAAGTACGAGACGATCTCCGTGAAAGTATCCGCAGACTTAAAGGAGAAAATCACCCATTACGGCGTAAAAACAGGAGAAGTTGTCAGAAACGCTCTCCAAGCAGAGGTGAAGAGGAGACAGCTCGAGGAAATCGAGAAACAACTTGAACCGTTACGCATCGTCCTAAGCAAGATCAATTCCGAAGATGTAGTTACCTCAATAAGAGAGGATCGTGACCGTTGTTGAGCCTCGTCGACGCCTCCACAATCTTCGAGGCGCTGAGATCACTAAACCTGAAGCCCCTCGAGAACGTATACACCCTAGACTTGGCGAGATACGAGGTGGGGAACGTAATCTACAAGCAGGGAAGCATTCTCCACACGCTGAACTGGGAGGAATCTAGGGAACTAATGCTGCAAGCCAATAAGCTGATTTCAATACTAACGGTTGTTGATGTCTCCGGATGCGAGGTTGAGGTCCTTGAACTCGCCAAACAGGTCAGGGCAACATTCTATGATGCATCCTATCTCTACACTGCAAAGCGGATGAATCTAACACTATTAACAGAGGATATGAGAATGGCTGCAAACGCGAGAACTATTGGGGTAGAGACACGTAGGCTAACCAGAAATCCTGATGGGTAGCCGCGCGGGTAGCTTGTGCTGTTCCCTGATTCGGTAGTAATGTTGATGCTGTAGCCTGTATTTGTTAAAGGTCTTAGATTCGATGGCTATCTTGGAGATGTCGTCGCAGGCTGCGCGCGCGCGAACCACGGAGAGCAGCATCCCCGTTTAAAAAAACGAGATGGAGCCCAAGTATCGAAACACGGATGTAAGCTTGAATAGCCCAATCTACAAAAATAAATGAGATTTTGATGCATATTCAGACAACCAAGTATATAATAGCGTGCAGAGTACGCAAATATAAAATAGGTCGAACCTGTAAAACGAAGCAACACCACAAAGTAAAACGTAGAAAAGCAAAGACGGCTCGCCCTTTTTTAAACAATAAAAAACTATATCCTATCAATACACAGACCCACCCAGACAGCTACGCAGCCAGGGAAAGCCACCCACCGCCCAGACCTACGGCAGGGATACACACAAACAACAAGCTTCACAAACAATAACCAAATCTATAAAATACTACATAATATAAAAACCCCTTAAAGATAATTCACATACAAAACGCGCGCACCCACATCAACCCCTCTATTCCCGCGCACACTTTGTCAGGTGAAGTCACCTTCACCATAACCTTATAATTTAATAAAATTATAAAATTAAGATGTAAAAGTGAGTAATTATTCTGCTTGGGATGATAAAATTCACAAGGCAATGGCTAACTCCACTAAAAGAAAGATAATAGATTCTTTGAATAAAGAAGACAAGTCTTTCACCGAAATACAGAACAGCATTGGGGATTTTGATAACCACGGCAAGCTCGGCTACCACCTACGAACATTAAGAGAATTCGTAGAACTTGACACAAAACAAGGTAAATATCATTTAACATCCCGAGGAGAATTGCTGGTCAGAATGATACATAATTATCGAAGCCAGCTTTCCCATGTGCCTGATCACTTAAATTATGCTCTTGAGTTGAAGGCCGGAGACCACGCCGTAGCCTTGATTAGCGATAATGAATTTAAGCGTCAAGTAGTGTTCCCATTTCTTAAATCAGGAATATCAAGAGGATATGCCGGGGTCTATTGTGCCTCAGAGAATGAATTGGATTCTGATGTTAAAGCAATCCAAGAAAATGGAGTAGAACTTGACACTTTGCCCAAAGGGGCATTCACAATAATGTCTGCTCAGGAATGGTATCTGAGGAGGGGAAAAGCCGAACCCAAGACTATGGTGACCAATATTGCGAAAATTGTTCGAGAGGTTAAAAGTGCGGGGTTTGAAGGATTAGTAAGCGCTGGTGAAGCAGGCATCTTGATCGAAAACGGGTTTGGCGAAGAGTGTGTAAAGTATGAGAAGTCTCTAGGGCGTCAACTTTCTTCTGAGCTTTATTTAATATGCCTTTACCATGATAGACTATTAATAGAAAATAAATTTGACCAACTCATTATGAGTCACGGTCACATAATCTCTAAGAACCTAATTGGAAAGATACCATAGACCTCTAAGCAATCTCTTATCGCTCATTTCTCTACCTATGAGTGCGCGAGTATTATGATATAGTTACAAAAGTCGCGCACGCGATAACGACAGAGCCACACCGACCCAAAACGCGCGCGCGCGCCGTTCGTATTCCCTGTTGGTTAGTCAGCGGATTAATTCGGTGTCGTTTTCGAGGCCGTATTGTTCCTTGAGGGCTAGGAGTTGTTCCAGGGCGTTGCCTCGTAGGTCGATGCGCGCGCGAAAACCCTATATGAGTCCTAGTAAAAATTAGTTTAGGTTAAAAAATGCCAGGTTTTTTGAGTGGGCTATTTATCGGATCGACCCCTGGTCTTCTTTTATTAGAATTTTTAACGCCTACCGATTTCGGTCCATTTGTTAGTATTGTAATCATAGGAGGTCTCGCAATTACATTATTTGGTGTTTTTAAGAGTAGAAGTTTGGGCGGTTTTATAAGTGGATTAGTTGTCGGTCTTGGATTAGGTATAATGTTACTTGGGTTAATTTAGATAAGCTCTCCTCGCGCGCACGAAGAGTGTATGTGCGGATCAGTGCACATATTTTAAAAAGAATCTAATACCATTTGAAAACCGTAATTCAAGGGGATAGAGATTTGGTTAAGCTTCTTATCGAGAACGCCGTCCTGGTAGACGGCACGGGGTCGAGCCCCATGAGGGATGCTAGTATCCTTATCGATGGTGAGAGGATCGAGGCGGTTGGCAGAGGTTTGGATGCACCGAGGGAATCTGAGACCATTGACGCCAAAGGGATGACGGTGATGCCTGGACTAATGGACCTCCACGTTCACATGGCCGGAGAATCTTTAGGCAGACGCATAAGGTTACTTGATTGGAGCCAGACGACGCCCACGGCGCTGAAGCTCTACCACGCCGTCCGGAATGCGAGAAGCTGTCTGGAGGCTGGCTTCACCACAGTGAGGTGCATGGATATCGAGGAGGAATTAGTCTGGGGACCCTCTCTCAGAGAAGCGATTGAGCTCGGGATCTTCCCGGGGCCCAGGATACTCGCATGTGCCGGTCAGATATATAGGTCAGGGAACTTCCCATATGGCAGTTCGTATGTTGGGATGCCGGAGCCTTTCAAGCCTGCCTGGAGGCCGGCTGATGGACCGTGGGAGTGCCGTCGGGCGGTGAGGGAGTGCGTCGCTAATGGTGCCGACTTCATCAAGTTCTTCGCCACAGGCTCGACGGGGGGCGGCGGCGTCAGGCATTACTGGGTTCTCTACACCCTGGAGGAGATCAGAGCCATCACCGACGAGGCGCACAGGATGGAGAGGAGGTGCGCCTGTCACGCACATGGGACTCAGGGGATAAAAGACGCCATAATCGGCGGCGCAGACACGATAGAGCATGGCACCTACTTGGATGACGAAGGCGTGAAGTTGATGAGGGAACATGGCACATATTATGTGCCTACCTTTACCATCCATTATAATATCGTGAATATGGGTGAGGAGCTTAAAGTGCCGCCTTATACGATCCAGAAGATAGGGGACACTTGGGAACACAGCGTGCCGAGTGTCCAGAGAGCGAGGAGGGCTGGGGTGAAGATCGCCTGTGGGACAGACAGTGGAGGCACCTGGGCTCCATGTGGGGAGAATGCCCGTGAGTTAGAACTCCTCGTTAAGTTCGGAGGGATGACCCCGATGGAGGCTATAACGGCTGGTACGAGGGTTTCGGCGGAAGCGATAGGGAGGGATAAAGATCTTGGTACCATCGGGCCTAACAAGCTTGCGGATATCATCCTCGTGGAGGGTGATCCTCTCAA
>JBGPRA010000131.1:0-6620 GCA_041489375.1 Bathyarchaeia archaeon
AAAGACAGTATCTATGCAGAACAGTTCAAACTATAAAAACAAATCAATCAGTAAACGAGGATTGGAAGGAGAGATTCATAAACGAGAAAACCCTCAACAAGATGGATGGAGGAATAAGAAATGGATAAGCTACCCGGGCTAGCTGAGAACTTCAAGAGGGCGCGAGTTGTCTTCCTCACAACCTTTACCGAAAAGGGCGAGGAACACAGTAGGAAGATGACGAATCTCAACGAAGACCCCTACACAAAGATATGGTTCCCCACCAACACTAACTCCAGAAAGGTGAAGGAGGTAAAGTCCACTCCGAGGGCACTCATCACCTTCCCCGCCACCAAGAAAGGTGAATACTATGAGATCGAGGGCAAAGCCGAAGTTGAGACCGGGGAGGAAGTTGAGAATAAGTGGTTCTGGTGGTACCTCTACTGGAGACCTGGACAGAGGAACAGATTCTGGTTTCCAAGCAAGGAGAGACATCCCGAGTGGGCGATGATAAACATCTATCCAACCTCTGCTAGACTCGTCAAAAAATAGTGACTAGAGCTAGAAGGAAACTATCCTGTCGCTCTCCTTCACCCAGTTGGCGAGGATCATCATCGTTCCTCTTTGGACGCTCGCGACGAGGTCATCGTCCGAGATCCCCCTCGACTTTAGACAGGTTCCGCATGTCTTCACCTCGACGCCCTTCGCCACGAGATCAGTCAGCATCTTTTCGAGGTTGTAGTGGCCCTCGGGGGTGACCTGTCCCTTCTTTGCGGCTCCAACGGAGTCACCCATGAGAAAAACCCTTACCTGCATCCCCACCTCTGCGGTCACTGAAGCACCGGCAAGCCGGAGCGCATTCCAAGTCTTCTCGCCCCCATAAGGCGCATCATTCGCTATGATGAGTAACTTAACCATATCTGATTGAGGGGCGTCCTGCCCCTAAAACTGTGACGGGTCATTACTTCCTCCCCACGAAGAGTGTTATCATCTCGTCGTTCCTGATCAGCTCATCACCGTGTTCACACTTCCACTGCCTCAGCTCCGCTATCCCCTTCTCTAGTCCAGCTTGCGTGATTGGGCGGAACATGCTCCAGAGCTTCTTCTCCGCTATCTCTATGAGCTCGTCGCTTGACTGGTACCTTTCTACATTATAGGGATATATCTCAGTCAACCGAAACCCAGCGTCCTTGAAGTAGATCTGGAATGCCTCATCGCTGGGGTAGACATCGAGCTGGCTCTGCTTTATCTCAGGAAAGAACTTGAAAACGACTTTCGAGTCAAGCTGGGCGTGGCTAATGGTGTGGACGATCTTAGCACCGCCCCGCTTCAGTATTCGGCAGCACCCCCTAGCCGCCTTCTCTTTGTCGACGACGTGGTGCCAGACCTGCGCAGCGTAAACGAGGTTAAAGACATCACCTCGGAACGGTATATATTCAGCAACAGACTGGACAGCGGGAAAACTCGATGCCTTCTCCTTCAACTGCCTTAGCATCTCGATGCTGGAATCGAATCCAACAACGGTCGCTCCTGTACGTGCCTGAATCCCTAGCCCGTAGTTACCTGTACCACAACCCATGTCCATCACGAGTGAGCCTAAGTCGAGGTGAGCGAGCCTCTCCGCCTCCCCAGCCCAGAACCAAATATCCTCACTCACGCGTCCCCTATCGTAGTCCCTGCTCACCTTGTTGAAGTGGGGATTACTGACGGCCATACCCTATTAGCGGCATCGCTCGGGAATAAATTGTTGACCACTCACAAACCCTAAACTCTACGCGATTAAGGAAACCCACGTCTCACACCTGATCGTAAGCGACGATAGAGCACGCGTGAACAGTCTAACACTCTAAATATCCAAGTGGGGAGAATTGAAACTATGCCAGACTACGGAGTGCGCGGCGTGATCACTTGGCTCTACTACCGAGACCTACCTAGGGCTATGAGATTCTACGAGAAGGCTATGGGCTTCAAGATGGTTGTCGACCAAGGGTGGAGCAAAATCTACAAGGTCTCCAAGGACGGTTACCTCGGTCTCGTCGACGGTGCCAAGGGCCGCCACAAGGCTAACAACATAAAGCCCGTCATATTCTGCCTCAACGTCAAGGACGCCGAGGCGTGGTATAAGAGGGTCGCCAAGGCTGGAGTCGAGATAGAGGAGAAGCTGCAGGAGTCCCAGCATCTCAAAGTCAGGGTATTTATGGTCAAAGACCCTGAGGGCTACGTCGTTGAGATACAGCAGAGCCTCCCCGGAGCTCTCAGCATCTAGCCTATACACATCCAAACCTTAATATTTCGATTTGGTAGTTTCCTGTTGTCGTGCCGCCGTAGCTTAGTCAGGTGGAGCGTCTGGCTGTTAACCAGTTGGTCAACGGTTCAAGTCCGTTCGGCGGCGCCAAACCTTCTAAAATAGAATGGTTTATAGCACTAGGTCTCTGCATCAAATAACTAAGCCTCATAAAAAAAATGTTATTAGGAGTATGTGAGTGGTGAATGGATCTTATTCTTCTATCACTTTTTATTGGCGCCATCGCGATAGCGTTTGTCGCGTATCTTACATGGTCTATTATCAGTGAGCCCGCTGGCACCCCCGAGATGATCCGGATCGCAGCCTCAATAGAGGACGGCGCCCGGGTGTATCTGCTCAGGCAGAACACAACGATCGCTGTTGTCACGGCGCTCATCACTATTCCCATAGCATTCTACTTCCACGATGTAAGGGTCATCGGGGCTTTCGTCGCTGGTTCAGCTCTCAGCCTAATCAGCGCCTACATCGGGATGATGGTGGCTGTCAAAGCTAATGTTAGAACTTGTAACGCAGCCAAGACATCGACTGCGAAAAGCTTCCTAATTGCCTTCAGGGGCGGTGGTGTGATGGGTCTCCTAGTCACGGGCCTCAGCCTCATCGGAGTCAGCATTCTCTTAATGATCTTCAAAGACCCAAATCTCATAGTCACATATGGCTTTGGCTCAAGTCTCACCGCTCTCTTCGCCCAGTTAGGGGGTGGTATCTTCACAAAGGCTGCTGATATTGGCGCTGACCTCGTTGGTAAGGTGGAACAAAGGATACCCGAGGACGACCCCCGTAATCCTGCGGTTATTGCGGATCTTGTCGGTGACAACGTGGGTGACTGTGCAGGTAGAGGGAGCGACCTCTTTCAGACCCTAAGCGACGACTATATCACTGCGATGCTCCTCGCCTCCCTTGTTCTCGGCTTTACAGGCATTAACGGCCTCGTCTACCCACTGATGCTTGGCGCGACGGGCATAATCGCGACTATAGTAGGTATTTTCCTCACGCGTCAGTGGAGAGGGATCAGACCAATCAACGCCTTCAACGTCGGCCTAGTCTCCTCCGCTTTGATTTGTATAATTGGAGCCTACTTCGCCACGATGACCCTACTAGGTGACATTAATATTTTCTATGCGGTCGTTGGTGGCCTTTTTGCGAGTCTTGGGACGGGACTCGTCGTTCAGTATTACATTGGGATAAACAGTACTCCCATTAAGAAGGTGGCGGCGTCGTGTGAGTATGGTTCCGCTATAAATATAATTACGGGACTTGGTTATGCCCTACAGAGCCCATTTCTCCCATTCCTCTTCATCGTCGCCGTGATCTACTTCGCCTTTAGTATAACCGGCTCTATTTTCGGCGTCGTCGGGGTTAACCTCGGGACAGACCTCGCCATAGGCATCATTATGTCGAGTGATACATTTGGACCCATAAGCGACAACGCCCAAGGGATAGCAGAAATGTCGGGCATGACCGAGAACATGGACTCCCTCGTCGAGCTCGATTCCATGGGTAACACTACGAAGGCTTTCACTAAAGCCTTCGCCACCCTCAGCGGCACGGTCTCAACGGTAGTCATCTTCGCCACCTACAGCCACTTAGCAGGGCTAACAGACGCCACCATTGGTCTCCTGAGCCCGGTCTTTATAGTCGGCCTCCTCCTCGGCGGAGTCGTCCCCTTCCTCTTCTCCTCTCTGACAATAGGAGCAACTGCGGAGTCTGCCTACAAAATGATGGAGGAGGTCAGGAGGCAACTCAATGAGAGGCCAGAGATACTTGAGGGAAAGAAGCAACCCGACTACAAGAGGTGCATCGATATCGCCACAAAGGACGCACTCATCAAGATGATCGCCCCAGGGTTACTAGCCATCCTTGCCCCAATAATCGTCGGCCTCGTTCTCGGCAGGTACGCCCTCGCGGCAATGCTGCTAGGTAGCCTTATCACCTCAGCTCTTCTTAGCCCATTCTTCACCTTCGGTGGTGGCATCTGGGACAACGCAAAGAAGCGTATAGAGAGGGAATTCTGGATGAAGGGGACTCCAGCCCACGCTGCTGCAGTCACTGGAGACACCGTCGGCGATCCTCTAAAAGACGTGGCGGGGCCGAGCCTTAACATCTACATGAAACTCACCAACATGACGGCGCTTCTGCTTGCGCCATTCCTACTCCTACTTTAAACCGCGGAAGTGTTCCCAACCACCGTTACCGATGGGCTTCTCGATGTCGTCCTCTATATAGATGATGTCCTTCCCCTTGGTTACCACACCGAGCTCTATCAAATCAGCCCCTGTGGAACGCAACGCCTTCCTCGCCTCATCCACACTCCCCGGCTTGACTGTGAATACCAACTCGTACTCCTCACCCCCATAGAGGGCGAGTCCTACCCCGTCGAGGCCGTGTCTCTCTGCAAACGCCTCGGCCTCCTTTGTGAGAGGGACGTTATTCAATCTGAAGCCGTTTCCACTACTCCTCTGGAGGTCATGGAGGCTTACAGCGAGGCCGTCGCTGGAGTCCATGCTGCTTGTCGCGACGCCAGACGCCGCGAGGGCGATGCCTGCTTTAACATTCGCCTTCGGCATGTAAACCGACTTGACAAGTATATCGCGGAGTTTCTTTGGGGCTTTGAAGCCTTCTATTAGGATCTTAAAGGCAGCTGTAGTGTTGCCAAAATCGCCCGTTGTCGCGAGTACGTCGCCGGGCTTTGATGTGCCCCGGAGTACGAGGCACCGCTCTTCAGCGAGGCCGTAAGCCATCCCCGAGATGATAATATCGCATGCCTCGTTTGTGTCGCCACCCACCATGTATCCGCCGTACTCCCTAGTACCTGCTTCGAAGCCCTTCGCGATCTCCTCAATACAATCAGTGGAGGTGGAGTCGGGTGCTCCGAGGGCAGCCAGGAAGGCTAGTGGCTGGACACCCTTGCTACCGAGGTCGCTGAAGTTCATCACGACCACTTTCCTCCCCGCTTGGAAGGGCGTCATCCCAACCGGGACGTCGGTTTTCCAGACAAGCATATCCGTCTTTAGGATTATGGCGCGGCCGTCGCCGAGGCTCACAGCGTTTACGTCGTCCCAGTTTGGCACAGGCATTCCTGGCATAATGGTAAGGTGCCTCATAATCCGGTTGATGAGTTCCCGTTCCCCAATTTCAGCGATAGTCGGCAAGGGCATCGCCCTCGTCTAGGAGGGCCCTCGTTATAACGATTGGGGGCTGATAAACGTCTTATATATAATTCGTAGAGGTAAAATTTTATCTTTTTTTTTGTGCGCTGGGTACTGACTAAAAAATCTATAAACTGCCTATAATGCTGGAGCTGAGTGTACATCTTTTTCTCAGTTATTATAGACCCGAGGTGAATCAGGGCAAGTCGGGTTGTTCAGTATAGGAAAAAAATAGCGACTGAAGCTAGAGAGGCTTCAGGGCGCACGCAATATGGGCAGCCTTGCTGTGAGTGCCCCAATCCTCTTCTACAACCTCACCAATTTTACCACCCATGAAGAGTGAGACAATCAAGGCGGGTCCGTACAACTTCTCGTACACCTACCACAGGGGGAAGAAGCCTATGACAATAGTCCCCCTCCACATGCTGGTCGGCTCCAAGGATTACTTGCAGCCCATCCACAACTACCCGGAGTTGGCACAGTACAGCATCCTCATCCCCGACCTCGTCGGCTTCGGAGACTCCCAACCAGCCCCCAAGGGCTTCAAGTACACGATGCGTGAGCAGGCGGAGGCGGTGAAGACTCTAATCGAAGCCATCGGCGTCAAGAGCGATATCCTCCTCATCCCCCACAGCATGGGCGGTCCCGTAGGTGTCTACCTCGCCCAGCTCCTTGGCCAACGCGTCAAGGGTATCGTCTACGCTGAGGGCAACATAGACTTCAACGACTGCTTCGGAAGCAACCTCATCATAACCACGTACACCCTCGACGAGTACGTCAAATCCGGGTTCCAGAAGGAACTTGAGAGTAGAGGATACCTGCCGAGCATCGTTGAGAGTCAGCGCAAGACCGGCGCGGTCACCATTTACCGTAGCAGCGAGGACCTCGTCAAAGTGAGTAGGGAGGACAAGCTCGCGGGGGAGTTGAAGGCGCTCAAGGTCCCGACACTCGTGGTGTATGGCGAGAAGAACAAGGGGCTGTATACGAGCGAGAAGAAGATGGCGGCGCTCTTTCCCCTCGTATACATACCGGCGGCGGGGCATAATATGATGGGCCATAACCCCGACGCCTTTTATGGAGAGGTCATTAAGTTCGCTAAGGGGTTAAAGTAACCTAATCCCTGCTGCGCGCGCGACTTCAGCAGTCAGTGTGTGTGTGGCCATAGTCTTATCCCCCCAAACCCAAACCTT